>CBFGPU010000037.1:0-9941 GCA_965650715.1 uncultured Haloferula sp.
GGTGGCCAGCTTCACCTCGTCGAGGCGTTCGCCATCCTCGAACTCGCCTTCCACGATTCGTTGTTCGATCGTCTCCCGGATTTCATCGGCACTGCGGCTCGCCATGGCGGGGCCATCCTAGGGCATGAAACCCGCGGGCATCCAGCGGCCATTTTATTTTGTATACAAAAATATCCCGCGCCGCCATTTTAACCCGGTCCGAAACCCAAAAGGGCATGGCCATTTACGGAACCGCCTTGTTATCCTTCTGTCTCCTCGTCGGTCTGCTGGTGGGGAAGCTGCTCGGCTGGATGCTGGGCATGGACGGGAATATCGGCGGTGTGGGAATCGCGATGCTGCTGCTGATCCTGCTGACGGACCGCTTGAAGAGAGAAGGCGCATTGCCCGAGCCGAGCGAGAACGGGATCTTGTTTTGGAGCTCGATCTACATTCCGGTGATCGTGGCGATGGCGGCTTCGCAGAACGTTCGCGCCGCGATCCACGGCGGACCGGCGGCGTTGCTGGCGGGAGTTCTGGCCACCTTCGCTTGCTGTGCGCTAGTGCCGGTTTTCGCCCGCATCGGCCGCTCGCACGATGACGATTCCACTCCGCCGCGATGATCGATTTCATTGAGCCGCTGCTGATCGAGTATTCGCTGGTTACCGCCTTCGCGGCGGTGGGGCTGCTGGTGTGGGTTTCCTATATCCTTTCCGGCCGCTTGACGCGGGGGCGGCTGCACGGATCGGCGATTGCGATCTTCATCGGTCTCGTGCTGGCCTATTTCGGCGGTGTTGCCACGGACGGCAAGAGAGGCATTGCGGACATTCCGGCGCTTGCGGGCGTGGGCTTGATGGGCGGGGCAATGCTGCGGGATTTCGCCATCGTGGCCACCGCGATGGGCGTGCATCTCGGGGAGCTGCGCCGCACCGGCATGATCGGGGTGCTTTCGCTTTTGACCGGACTGTTCGTCTCGTTTTTCGTGGGCGCCTGCGTCGCCTATGCCTTCGGCTACCGGGATCCGGTGAGCCTCACGACGCTCGGTGCCGGTGCGGCCACCTTCATCATCGGGCCGGTCACGGGCACCGCCTTGGGAGCCAGCTCGGAGGTCATCGCGCTGAGCGTGGCCGCGGGTCTGGTGAAGGCGATCCTGGTGATGGTCGGCACGCCCTTCGTCGCGCGCTTCATCGGCTTGGACAACCCGCGCACCGCGCTGATCTTCGGCGGACTGGTGGGTACGACCAGCGGCGTGGCGGGCGGCCTCGCGGCGACGGATCCGAAGCTGGTGCCCTACGGCGCGATGACGGCCACTTTCTATACCGGGCTGGGCTGCTTGCTGGGGCCCTCCGTGATGTTTTTCCTGATCCGATCGATTGCTTGAGAGAAATGTTGGAACTGCCACTCATCGCCCGGGCCCGTGTCCACGCGGGTCGCATCGCCCTGCGTGCCGGGGTGACATCGCGCTCCTATGATGACCTGCTCGATGCTTCATCACGGGTCGCCGCCGCGTTGCTCGAGGGGCACGGCGACCTGCAAGAAGCGCCGGTCGCCTTCATGGCACCGGCCGGCTTCGAGTATGCGGCCACCCAATGGGGCATCTGGCGCGCAGGCGGGATCGCCGTGCCGCTTTCGCCGCATGCCACGGCACCGGAATTGGAGCACGCGCTCGGGGATTCCGATGCCGCGATGATCGTGGCGACGAGGGCTCTTGCCGAGCGCGTCGCAAACCACGGCCGCCCTCTTCTCCATGCAGAAGAGGCCATCGCGCACGAGCCATGCGACCTTCCGGAGATCGTCTCCTCGCGGCGGGCGATGATCCTCTACACCAGCGGCACGACGAGCAAACCGAAGGGCGTCGTGAGCACTCATGCGAATCTTCAAGCGCAGATCGGGATGCTGGTCGAAGCATGGGAATGGACGATGGAAGACCGCATCCCGCTCTTCCTTCCGCTTCATCACATCCACGGCATCGTCAACGTGCTCTGCTGCGCGCTGTGGTCCGGCGCGATGATCGATGTTTTTCCGCGCTTCGATGCGGAGGCGGTGCTGCCGCGGGTGGCAGCGGGGGACTACACGCTCTTCATGGCGGTGCCCACGATCTACGCGAAGCTCGCCGGACTTTTCGAAACCGAAGGGGAAGCGCATGCCGCGGCTCTGAAAGGTTTCGCGGGCCTGCGGCTCATGGTCTCCGGCTCCGCGGCCCTGCCTGCGGGCCTGCATCGCAAGTGGGCCGATCTCACCGCTCAATGCCTGCTGGAACGCTACGGCATGACCGAGACCGGCATGATCCTCTCGAACCCGCTGCATGGCGAACGCCGGAGCGGCACCGTCGGCCAGCCTTTGCCTGGAGTCGAGGTGCGGCTTCGCACCGACCGCGGTGAGACGATCGAATCCGACGGCGAGCCGGGTGAAGTCCAGGTCCGCGGTGCGGCCGTCTTCCGCGAATACTGGAACTTGCCCGCGATCACCGCGGAAGCGTTCGAGGACGGCTGGTTCCGCACCGGCGACATGGCCATGCGGGAGGGCGGCTACTACCGGATCCTCGGCCGCCTGTCGGTGGACATCATCAAGAGCGGGGGCTACAAGCTTTCCGCCTTGGAGATCGAAGCCGCGTTGCTCGATCACCCGGCGATCCGTGAGTGCGCCGTGGTGGGGCTCCAGGACGACACGTGGGGGGAAACCGTCGCCGTCGCGGCCGTGCTCGAGACCGATCTGGGGCTGGAGGATCTGCAACGTTGGGGCAAGGACCGCCTCTCCCCTTACAAGCTGCCCCGCCACCTTCTGCGTGTGGATAGCCTGCCGCGGAATGCGATGGGAAAGGTATCGAAGCGCGAGGTGGGCAAGCTCTTTGCGGCGGTCTCCCGATAGCGGCGGGCGGGGCGGATTTGCGGCCGATCCCCGGAACGGGGCGTCCCGATCGAAGGCGGCCGGATACCGGCCGGCCTCCCCACAGGAATCGGCGAAGGTATGCGGTGTTAGATTAATTGTATACAATCTGATTGACGCGGATCGGGATTTGTCCATTTTCGGCCACATGACCCTCCCAAACCCATGGCGTCTCCCCGTGCTCGTGTCGTGCCTTCTCGGCCCGGTTCTTTCCCAAAAAGCCTCCGCGATCTCCACCATCCTGATCGATTTCGGGATGACTTCCGGCCACGCGCAGGGCTCGCCGACCGCAAGCCCCGACACGAATGGAGTTTACTGGAACAATGCCACCTCAACCACCCACGGCGGCCCGGTCGCCGGTGGTACCGGCTTGTCCCTTTCCAATCTTGTCACCACCGCGAACACCGCAACGACGGTTAGCCTGGCATTCTCCCCGGATAACGGCACCGCCGATGCCACCGACCAGCAATGGCTCTCCGCAGGGCGTGCGAACGGTGGCCTGATCGGAAGCAACCCCGGGCTCACCATCGATGGCATCACGGTCGGCATCCAGACCGCGACCGAGGATTACTTTTTCTCCGAGTTCGGCCCGGCGACCATCACGATCTCCGGCCTGAATCCGAACTGGATCTACGACCTTTCGATGTTCGCCACCCGGAACACGACGGAGGTCCGGATCACCACCTATACGGTCACCGATCTGAACGGCGTCCACTCGACGACGCTCCAGACTTCCGGCACGGACCTCGGAGGTGTCGGCTATCATGGCAACCGCACCACGATTGCCGGCTTGGACAATCTTGTCCCGACGGCCGGAGGCACGCTGACGCTCACCATCGAAGGCACGGGTGCGAATCCGCGCTTCAGCTATCTGGGTGTGCTCGGCATCTCCGTGCCGGAACCCGGCTCGACCCTGCTGGTTGGCTTGAGCGCCGCCGGCCTGCTCCTGCGGCGCCGTCGCTCCGCCTCGTGCTGAGCCTCCATTCCGCATCCCTCATTTCTTTAAAACCCATGCACGCCCGCAAGACCCTTGCAGGGTGGCGTCCGGCCCTCGTCGCCGGCATTCTCGCCATCCTTGGTAGTTCCCTCGATGCCCGCACCCTGCTGGTGGACTTCGGTCCCAACAACGGGACGGACGGCAATGTCACTCCTTCCGGCACCCCGGTGATCAACCCCGGCAACGGCAGCACCGGCGTTGCCGACACGAACGGGAACCATTGGAACAACGTCGTGGGGGCGGGTGCCACCGGCGGCCCCGTCGCGATGAGCTACTTGAATCTCATCGACACCGCGAATGCACCCACCGGCATCGGCCTTACCCTCGGACCCGGTTGGAAGTCCAACGGCCGCCTCAACGGCGGGTTGCTCGCACCGGATCCCGCGAAGCTCGGAAACTTCGCCATCGGAAAAGCCACCGAAGACTACTTCTTCATCGACGGTGCCAACGGGGTTTACGCGACCCTCAACATCAACAACCTCGATCCGGGGAAACTCTACGACCTCCGGCTCTTCGGCACGCGCGACACCGCGGCGGTAAGAAAGACGACCTACACCGTCTCCGCGGGCAATGGCGTCTTCAGCACCATCCTGCAAACCTCCGGTGCCGACCTTGTTAGCAGCACCGATGGAAACGACAGCACGATCGCTTCCTTGAGCGGCTTGCAGACCGATGCCAGCGGTCAGCTTTCGCTGCGCGTGACCGCCACGGAGGGCGGCTTCGCCTATCTCGGCGTCCTGGAACTTACCGAAGGCGATGCGGCCCCGCCGATCGTCGGCAAGACGGTGCGCGTGGACTTCGGCCGGCACGACGGGACCAATGGCAATGCCACGACGAGCCCCGACAGCTTCGGCAAGTATTGGAACAACTTCGCGACGACCGCCAACGGCAGCTCCGTCTCCAATC
Organism: uncultured Haloferula sp.; assembly: GCA_965650715.1. Taxonomy (GTDB): domain Bacteria; phylum Verrucomicrobiota; class Verrucomicrobiia; order Verrucomicrobiales; family Akkermansiaceae; genus Haloferula. Next base: position 4,766 of record CBFGPU010000037.1, read on the forward strand.
TCGTCACCACCGCGAACGAGCCGACCTCCCTCGGCATCACCCTCACCTCGACCGGCTGGCAGAACAATGGCATCCTCAATGGCGGCTTGCTCGCCCCGTCTTCAACACTCCTGGGCGAACTGGCCGTTCCGACAGCCACTCAGGACTACCTCTTCATCAACGGAGCCGCCACCACCGCGACGCTGAGGATCAGCGGACTGAGCCCGACGAAACTCTACTCGATGCGCTTCTTCGGCACGCGCAATGAAGCCGGGGTCCGCCGCTCCATTTACACGGTCACCGCCGGCAACGGCGTCACCGCAGGCCACTTGCAGACCAGCGGCACCGGCATCGGCAATGATGGCACCACCACCTACAACGGCAACAACCGCAGCACCGTCGCGCTCGGCGGCATCCAGGCGAACTCGACCGGAGAGGTCACCCTGCAGCTCGCCGTGGCCCAGGGCGACTTCGCGTATCTCGGCATCCTTGAGATCGTCGAAGGCGTCACGGTGCCCACGCTTCCTCCGGTCGCGATCAACAATGACGTCGACCGCTGGACCTATCAGGACAGCGTGGATCCCGTCGCTCCCGGCGGCGTGCTCTTCGTCGGCAGCTCGAGCATCCGCCGTTGGGAAACGCTCGCGAAGGATTTCGCGGATTACAACATCGTGCAGCGCGGCTTCGGCGGCTCGCAGTTCTCGGATCTCAATCCGATCGTCCACCGCATCGTGACGCCGTATCAGCCCTCCGCCATCGTCGTCTTCGAAGGCACGAACGACATCCGCGCCGGCGGCAAGACCGGCGAGCAGGTCTTCGCGGACTTCCAGACCTTTGTGAATCTGGTGCGGGCGCATCAGCCGACCGTGCCGATCTGCTACATCGGGATCACCCCGGTCCCCTCGTTCTTCAACAATCCGGACCACGATCCGCGCCGCCGCACCGCGAACACGCTGATCAAGGATTACTGCGAGTCCGACCCGAACCTGAACTTGCACTTCCTCCCCACGAACGAGCTTCTGGACACCCTGCACGACACCGACCCGGTGGAATGGAACACCTACTTCGTGGATGACACCCACATCAACCGCAAGGGCTACGCGCACTTCACCGCGGTGATCCGTCCGGCGCTCGAGGCGGTGCTGGCCCCGAACAAAACCTTCGCGGCCAATCCGGACACACTGGCCGCAGGTGAGAAGCTCTTCTTCGACTTCGGCCCGAGCGACGGGGCGAATGGCGACCCGACCAGTGTTCCCGACGTGAACGGCAATCATTGGAACAATTGGTACCTCACCAATGGCGGCATCACCATCAACCCCGGCGAGCACCTCGCGAACCTCGTGCGCAGCACCGGCACCAACACCGGAATCCGCATGACGATGACCGGGGGATTCCTCTGCAACGGCAAGGCCCCCTTCGGCGGCCTCTTCGCGCCTCAGCCGTCGTTGCTCGGCGAATTGGCGGTCGAAACAGCCACCGAGGACTTCTTCTATTCCACCGCGAACGACATCAACGACGCGACGAGCGACGATGTTCCCGGCGGCTTCATGCTGGCAGGTTTGAATCCGGAGCTGAGCTATGAATTCCGGTTCTTCGGATCGCGCAGCAATGCCGAGGTCCGCACCACGAAGTACGATGTCTTCGGAGCGAATCACGAAACCGCAAACCTCACCACCAGCGGCACCGGCATCGGCAGCACGGGTGGCGATGCAAACGACGACGAGGTGGTCGTGATTTCCGGCGTGCGCCCGGACGAGTTCGGCCAGGTCTTCGTGGACATTACCCTGGTGCAGGGCTCCTTCGCCTACATCAATGCCATGCAGGTCACGGCCTCCGCATCCACGACCGCTTATCAGAACTGGCGCTCCGGGAACTTCACCGCCGAAGAGCTCGGTGACACCGGACTCGAAGCGACGCTATGGGGGAACGACGCGGACCCCGATGGCGACGGCCGCTCGAATCTCCTCGAGTACGCCGCCGGGACCGATCCCCGCGGAACCGAAGCGGATCCGACGAGCTTCGCCCTGGAAACCGTTGGCGAAGACGAATTCCTTACCCTCAGCTATCGCAAGAACCTCGCCGCGACCGACGTGGACTTCCAGGTCGAGTCGGGCGATGACCTCAGTGATTGGGATGACGTCGCGGATTCGCTGGTTTCCACGGAAGGTGGCATCGAGGTCCGCAAGGCCTCGGTGGCGAAGTCGGGTTCGCGCCTCTGGCTCCGGCTGAAGGTGGCGCTGGTTCCCTGAGTCGGGCGTTGTAATTTTCCGGATCGGGTTTCTCCGGGCCCCGCCTACGATGAAAGTCGTAGGTGGGGCATTTTGTTTTTCACCACTCGAGCGTCGCCCGCACCGGGAAGTGATCGGAGGGAAAGTTCCCGTTCTTCGAACTCCTCACGATCACCGACTCCAGGCCCTTGAGATCGGGCGTGGCGTAAATAAAGTCGATCCGCGAGCGGTGGGTCTCGCCGGTGAATTCATGGAAGGTCCCGGATTCCTCCGGCGGCACGTCGGCATTGAGCGTCTTCCACACGTCGGCCAGGCCGGTCGCCTTGATCGATGCGTGGAGCGGGTCTTCCTCCGGTGCATTGAAGTCCCCGGTCAGCAACACGGGCCCGGAGGGCTTCCGTTCGGCGATGCGGGCGAGGATCAGCTCGGTGCCCTTTTGCCGCGCCAGCTCGGAGGCGTGGTCGAGGTGCGTGTTGAAGAAGTGGAAGGTCCGCTGCGTGTGGCGGTCGTAGAGCTTGGCCCACGTGCAGATGCGTGTGACGGTATTGCCCCAGGTGCAGGAGTTGCAGACTTCCGGCGTGTCGGAGAGCCAGAAGGTGCCGGACTCCTGCACGCGGAAGCGGTCGGCCTTCACGAGGATCGCCGCGTATTCGCCCTGATCGACCCCGTCCTCGCGGCCGACTCCGATCGCCGCATACCCGGGCAAGCGGTCGGCGAGGTCGTTCATCATCGGCGGCAGGCCTTCCTGGATGCCCACGATGTCCGCGGCGTCGTTCTTGATTAGCTCCGCGGCCTGGTCGCGCCGCGCCACCCAGGTCCGTTCGCCGGTGTCGCCGGAGGTGATGTAGCGCAGGTTGTAGCAGAGCACCCGCAGCGGTTTCGCCTCTGCGATGCCGCCGGCCATCACCGCCGCCAGCATGCAGGCCAAGGACTTCTTCATCATGTCGCCAGCCTGCAAACGGGCTACACGCCCGTCGAATCGAAACTTCCGGATTGCCCGCGGGAGAGGCGCTCCCGAATGTGCTGTCATGCGTTGCCTTCTTGCCCTGCCCCTTCTTTCCGCCGCCGTTGCGGAGCCTCTCGCCTACGAATGCCGCCTGTCCAAGGAAGCGCCGGTGGTCGATGGCGACCTCTCGGACGAGGCATGGAAGGCCGCCGCGTGGACATCCGACTTCATCGACATCCGCGGCAAGGACCAGCCGGCACCGCGCTTCCGTACCCGCGCCAAGATGCTCTGGACCACCGAAGGCCTGCACGTCTGCGCGGAGATGGCGGAGCCCCACGTCTGGGGCACGCTCACCGGGAAGAACGCGATCATCTTCCACGACAACGACTTCGAGATCTTCCTCGATCCCGACGGCGACACGCTCAACTACTACGAGTTCGAGATCAACGCGCTCGGCACCATCTGGGAACTCACCCTCGACAAACCCTACTCGAAGGGCGGCACCGCCACGCATGGAACGAATCTCCCGGGCCTGAAGAGCGCCGTGAAGGTGCAAGGCACGCTCAACGATTCCTCCGACACCGATACCGGCTGGACGGTCGAGGTCTTCCTGCCATGGAAGGATCTTGCCGCGTACCAAGGGAAACTCACTTCCCCGCCGAAGGCCGGCGATACCTGGCGCATCAACTTTTCCCGGGTGGAATGGAAGCACGTGGTCAAGGGCGGCAAGTACGTCCGCGTCCCGGAACACGGCTCCAAGATTCCCGACGGCGAGCACCCGGAGGACAACTGGGTCTGGAGCCCGCAGGGGACGATCAACATGCACCTGCCGGAGATGTGGGGGAAGCTGAAGTTCGTGGAGTGAGCCCGCCTTCTTCCTTCGCCGATTGGGAATGGTTCGTATTTACAAAGAGAGTACGTATTGACATTGTGATCCCTGGTTTGTGACAGTTGGACCATGAAGCTGGCACCTTTTATCTTTTCCCTCATCCTCTCCCCCTGTCTCGACGCCGGCTTGCCGGGACCGACCTTGGTGAAGGACATCCGCTCCGGCACCAGCGGCTCCCTCCAGGATTTCTCGCGTCTCATCACCTCCGGAGACCGCATCTACACGACCGCCAACGACGGAACCACGGGCTGGGAGCTCTGGAAGACCGACGGCACCGCTGCCGGGACGGTCCAAGTGAAAGACATCCGTCCGGGCTATGCCGGTTCCGAGCCCATGTGGATGATGGCGGTTGGCAATAGCGTCTATTTCTCCGCCAACGGCGGCTCGGGTTCCGAACTCTGGAAAAGCGACGGGACTCCCGCCGGCACCGTAATGGTCATCAACCTCAACGGCTCTTACGGCTCCACCCCTCGGCCCCTTTTCGCCAGAGGCTCGGTCCTCTACTTCACCGCTACGGATACCGGCAGCGGCACCGAACTTTGGAAAACCGATGGCACCACCGCGGGCACGAGCCTGCTCAAGGACATCGCGACCGGCACTGCCAGTTCCGGCGTCTCGAACCCCTTCGAATTCAACGGGATTCACTATTTCTTCGCTGCCGATGCTACGGCCGGTCGCGAACTGTGGCGGACCGATGGCACTCCCGCGGGAACCTACCTGCTCAAGGACATCAACCCGGGTTCCGCCTCCGCCGCGCCCGCAGACTTGGTTGCCGTCGGAAACCTCCTGTATTTTACGGCCACCGATGGGGTGCATGGCCGCGAAATATGGCGCACGGATGGCACCCCGGCCGGCACGACCATGATAAAGGATATCGGTGCCGGACCGGAGGATGGTTCAGTACACTATCCCGCGGCGACCGGTAATTACCTCTATTTCTCCGCCAAGCTCGTGCAGCCCGAAACCTCCTGGGCCATATGGCGTACGGACGGCACCGAAGCCGGCACGATCCCCCTGCTCCCGGTTCTCAATCTGGTCAATGTCCTCAAGGGCCAGGGAAATACCCTCTATTTCAGTGCCCAGGTGCCGGGTAATCCCGCCCGTCACTGGAAATCCCAAGGCACGGTGGCATCA
>CBFGPU010000038.1:0-9923 GCA_965650715.1 uncultured Haloferula sp.
ACTCGACCATCGGCAGCGACGGCGGCCGTTTCGACGTGGGCGGCGGCGGTGGCACCATCACCGGCAACGGGTTCACCCTGACGAAGGCGGGCAACAGCGCGATGGCCTTCCGCGGGAATGCCAGCGGCACCCCGATCCATTACGTGATCGCAGGCGGTGCGGCATGGACGGAAAACAGCGCGCTCGGCTTCGGCGGCGCGACCGGCACGATCACCGTGAAGAGCGGGGCGCGGGTCGGCAACGTGGGCGACCACAGCATCGCCACGCCGGTGACCGTGGAAAGCGGCGGCCGCATCTACAGCAACGGCGGCACCGGCACCTGGACCGGAGCCGTGACCTTGCAAGGAGAGGCCACCATCGACGGCGCGGCGGGCCAGGTGATCATCAACGGGGCGCTGACCGGCACCGCGAACGTGACCAAGACCGGCGGGAACAACGTGACCTTCGGGAACCTCGGCTACACCGGCAACACGACCGTGGACATGGGCCGCCTGATCCTCGCGGCCACAGGCCTGGCCGACGACAGCGACGTGATCGTGGATGCCGACGCCTCGATCGAACTCGCCCACGGCCAGCAGGACACCATCGATACCCTCCGGCTCGGCGGCGTGCCCGCCACCGCCGGCATCTGGGGATCGGTCGATTCCGGCGCGCCGAATACCAGCCCCTTGCTCGCCGGCACCGGCACGCTGCTGGTTCTCACGACCGGGACCACGCCTTTCGACGACTGGGCGGCAGGTCTCCCCGAGGGCCAGCGCACTCGCGAAAGCGATCCGGACGGTGACGGTTTCAGCAATCTTGAAGAATACCTTTTCGGGACCGATCCCGCCGTGAATACGGGCTCGCTGATCCAGTCGGTCCAGTCCGGGGCCACCCTCGTCGTCACATGGAACCAGCGGACCGCGAACGCTACCTATCAACTGCAGGAGCGCAGCGCCGATCTGGGAACCGCCTGGCCTGCCAGCACCATCACGGTCGGCGATGCCGCGGATCAGACCGGCGTGCCGGCCAACTACACGCGCAAGGAGGCCGTGGTGCCCGTCGATTCGGCACGCAAGTTCGTGCGGGTGAACGGTACGGAGTCCTGACCCCGTATCCACGGACACCCGTAAATCGGAAATCTGGAAGCACCGGCCTAAACCGGTGCTTCCTTTTGTCCGTCATCCTTGCACCTTCCGCCGAAGCCGCGAATCCCGCCACGCCTCCGAATGAAGCTCCCGCTCCTTCTTGTCCTGTTGCCCGGAGCCGCCGCGCTCGCGGCGGACCCTCCCGCGCAGACCTTCCAGACGCACTGCTCCGCCTGCCATGCGGTCGATCACATGCTGGTGGGGCCTTCGCTGGTCGAGATTTCGGGCATCTATCGGGAAAATCCGGACGCCTTCGTGAACTGGTGCATCGCCCCGCAGCACAAGCGCGAGGGAGTGGTGGAGATGCCCTCGATGGCGCATCTGGGCGAGCCGGTGCTGCGCGGTCTCCACGGCTACATCCTTGAAGCCGCCGCCGGGAAGACCGAGCTGAAGAAAACGGAAGGCGACCCCTACACCGTCCCGAGCGCGATGACGCGCCGCCCGCAGGTGATGCGGATCTTCCTGCCGGATGCCTCGCCCGCGGCGATCGCGGTGGCCTTGCCCGGCGATCTCTCGTTTTGCTTCGATGCCTCGGAGTGCCGCCTGCGCTACGTGTGGAAGGGCGGCTTCATCGACGGTTTCCCCTACTGGAAAGCGAACGGCAGCTCGCTGGCGAAGCCGGATGGCGAGATTGTTTACCGCGAGCCGGGCCATCCGCTCGTTGTCATGACGAGTATCGCGATTCCTCCGAAATTCCTCGGCTATCGCATCGGCCAGGACGGCATCCCGACCTTCCGGTACCGGAATCATGTCGGTGCCACGATTTCCGAAACGATTCGTCCGCTGCCCGATGGCAAGGGCATCGAGAGGCATTTCGAAGCGGACGCCGAGGGCTTCTTTGTAGATGTGCCCGAAGGGGTACAAGTGGAATCCAGCACGGACGGCCGCAATATCTCCCGGGAACAAGCCAAATCCTTCACGCTCACCTACCGTTGGAAATGATACGGCACTTCTCGTACTTCACGGCCCTCTTCGCCGTCGCCGCCTCCGCGGCGGAATTCAAGATCGAGCGGATGCCGAATCCCCCGGGAGTGGACCCCCAGATCGGCGGGGTCGCCGCTTTGCCGGATGGCAGGATCGCCGCGGTCTTCCACCGCGGGGAGCTGATGATCTTCGAACCGGCACGGAAATCCTGGAAGAAGTTTGCCGAGGGACTTCAGGAGCCGCTCGGCATCGTCGCGGAGTCGCCGTCCACCTTCGTCGTGATGCAGCGCGCCGAGTTGACCCGCATCAAGGACAGCGACGGCGACGGCATCGCGGATGACTACGAAACGGTCTTCGACGGCTTCGGGATGACCGGGAACTACCACGAGTTCGCCTTCGGCCCGGCGAAGGGGCCCGATGGCAACTATTTCATCGCGCTCAACCTCGCCTCGAATGGCGCCGGGGTCCGCAAGGAAATCCGCGGTGAATGGTCGCAGCCCGGCGAGCTCGACTTCGAGCAGATGATCCACGACAGCAAGTGGGGCGAACGTTCGGCCAGGGCCGGGCGCATGTATTCCCGCGTGCCCTACCGCGGCTGGATCATGAAGGTGTCTCCGGACGGCAAATCGGTGGAGCCCTACGCCTGCGGCTTCCGCTCGCCGGAAGGCATCGGCTTCGACGCCCAGGGCAACCTGCTGGTCACCGACAACGAGGGGGACTGGCGCGGCACCTCCCCCCTGCACGTGGTGAAGCGCGGGGGCTTCCACGGGCATCCGGCCTCGCTGATCTGGCAGGAGGGCTGGAACAAGGGCGACCCGCGCAAGCTCCCGGTGGCGGAACTCGACGCGCTGCGCGTGAAGGAAGCGGGCCGCTTCCCGCAAGGCGATCTCGCGAATTCGCCGACACAGCCGGTGATCTTTCCTGCCTCGTGGGGACCCTACGCGGGTCAGGTCGTCTTCGGCGAGATGAACCAGAACCGGATGGTGCGCTACCTGCCCGACGACGTGCGCGGCTTCCGCCAGACGGCGCTGATCCCGATGTTCGATGGCACCGATCTTGGCAACGGCAACCACCGGCTCGCATTCGGTCCGGACGGCGCCTTGTGGGTAGGCAAGACCCACCTGTCATGGGCCGGAGCGGAAGGCCTCGTGAAGATCGTTCCCAAGGACATCGAATCCGCCTTCATCGTGACCGGCGTGCATCTGGAGAAGGCGGGCAAGCGGCAGTCGCTTCGCATCAGCTTCAGTCAGCCGGTGGCATCCGGACTCGAAGGCATCGCGGCGAACCGCTTCAACTACCTCTACCGCGAGGAATACGGTTCCCCGAAGATCGACGAAGCCGTGGTGGCGCTCGACACGCCGGTGCTGGACGAGGCGAATCGCGAGGTCCGCATCGGCCTGGATGCGAAGCAGGGCGCGATCCACCGCATCGATCTTGGCACGGTGAAGTCGGCTGGTGGCGGGACACTGGAAGGCAGCGCGATCTACTATCAGGCGACGATGCTGCCTTGAGCTTTCGCCGGTCCATTTTTCTCGTCTCCGGCCCCTCGTTTGCACCAGTCTGAGGCCATGCAGGAAGCGATTGGAATCGTGCTGGGATCGGGGCTGGGACCGTTGGCAGATCGCGTGGCGGTCGAGCGCTCGGTGGGCTTCGGGGAAGTGGATCTCCCCGTTTCCAAGGTGAAGGGCCACGCCGGACGCTTCCTCTTCGGCACGCTTGGCGGGCACCCCGTCGTCGTCATGCAAGGCCGGGTGCACCTCTACGAGGGCCACGATGCCAAAGCGCTGACCGCCGGCGTCCGCTGGATGCATGGACAAGGAGTCCGTCACCTCATCCTCACGAATGCCGCGGGCACGCTCGATCCGGCAATGACTCCGGGCACCTGGATGATGCTCTCCGACCACCTGAACCTCACGGCGACTTCCCCGCTGGAAGGCGGGCCGAACTTCGTGGACATGACCGAGGTCTATGACGGGCCCGCGCGCGAGAGCTTCCGCGCCCTCGCGTCGAAGCAGGACATGGAACTTCACGAAGGAGTCTATGCCGGGCTACGAGGACCGCAGTACGAAACGCCCGCGGAGATCCGCATGCTCCGCACCTTGGGAGCGGATGCCGTTGGCATGAGCACCGTGCTGGAAGCGCTCCAGGCCCGCGCCCTCGCGATGAAGGTCAGCGCGTTTTCCTGCCTCACCAATTGGGCGGCGGGGCTGTCACCCACCACGCTCGATCACGCCGAGGTCATCGAAACGGGAGCCGCTGCCGCCGCTTCGATGATGGATCTCCTGGAAGCCTGGTGCGCCGGATACCAGCCCTTCACGATCCATTGATCCGTTCGAGAATCCGCGCCGCCAGACGCTCCATGTGCGGCACCTCCACCCCGGCCGCTTGGGCCCGCCGCAACGGCTCGCCCCAGATGGCCTCATACTCGACCTCGCGGCCCTCGACGTAATCGATCATGCTGGAAGGCCGGTAGGGTCCCATCGGACGGGTGCGCTCCACATTGAAATCGATCAGCGAATCTTCCAGCACGAGACCTTGGGCACGCGCGGCGGCGATGACTTCCGCCATCAGGGCGCGAATCTCGTCTTCGATGCCGGGAGTCTTGAGAAGGTCTTCGGTGGTGACGCCGCCCTCGGCAATGGCGAGGCCGTTGAAGGGGATGTTCCATACCAGCTTCTTCCATTGGGCTTCGGCGAGGCTTGCCGCGGCATCGGTCGGGATCCCTGCGGCGGAGAAGCGGCGTGCGATCTCAGCGGCGCGACTGCGGTTGTCGTTCACGAATTCCCCGACGCTGATGCGCCCGCCCGCCGTATGGCTGACGAAGCCGGGCGAAAGGCGGTTCAGGCAGACGAAGCAGAGCGCGCCGAGCACCCGCTCCGCCCCGGTGATCTCCGCGATCCGCTCGCAGTTGCCTAGGCCGTTCTGAAGGGTGAGCACCTGCGTGCCGGGGTGAAGCAGCGGCGGCAGGACTTCCGCGAGCAAATGGTTGGAAGTGGCCTTCCACGCGATGATCACCAGATCGACCGGCCCCATCTCCTGCGGCGTGCGGAAGGCTTGGACATCCGTGAGATGGAGATCGCCGGCCACGCTCTCCACGCGGATGCCATCCCGCTTCACCACATCATGGTCGGAGCGCAGGAGGAAACGGACATCCTCTCCCGCCGCTGCGAGGCGTGCTCCATAGTACAGGCCCACCGCCCCCGCGCCGACGATTGCCACCGATCCGAATGTCCAGCTCACGCGGCAGGTTTAGGAGCGGAAGCCCTGCGGGAAAAGGGAATGTGTCGCCAAGTCCAACGAATCAGCGCTTGAGCCAGGCATCGAGCAGCGTCGGCCACACGGCGAGCTCGCCTTTGCCATTCATGCCGTAGCCGTGGCCGCCCTTCTCGAATTGGTGCAGGCTGGCGGGCACGCCGTGGGCCTTGCAGGCCGCGGCGTAGTCGAGACTGTTGCGGCAATCGACGCCATCGTCCGCAGTGGTGAGCAGGAAGGCCGGCGGCGTGTTCTTGCTGACCTGCTTTTCGGTGGAGCATTTCTCGACCAGTTCCGCCGCGGGATTCTGGCCGAGCAGGTTCCGGCGCGAACCGCCGTGGCCCACCGTCCCCATCGAGATCACCGGGTAGATCAGGATCGAGAAATCCGGACGGCAGTCCAGCTTGTCGATCTCGTCCTTGCCCTCTTCCGGGAAGGTATCGCCAAAGCGCGTGGAGCAGAGGCTGGCAAGATGACCGCCGGCGGAGGAGCCCATCACGCCGACCTTGTTCGGATCCACGCCCCACTCGGCAGCGCGAGCGCGCACGGTGCGGATCGCGCGGCGGGCATCGAGGAAAGGAACGGGGAACTGGTAGCCGAAGGCCGGCTTCTCGCTGACGCGGTACTTCACCACCACGCCGGTGATGCCGCGCTCGTTAAGCCACTTCGCGTAGTCGTGGCCTTCGTGGTTCATCGCGAGGATGCCGTAGCCGCCTCCGGGAAGGATCACGACCGCCTGCCCGGTGTTCTTGTCCTTCGGTGCCGGATAGGCGAAGTACTGCGGCACCTCGATGTCCGTGTAGCGCCAGCCATCGCGGACGGTTTCGGAGCCCGCGGCAGGACGCTTGGCGGCGGGCGCTTCGCCCGGCCAGAGCGGTTGCCAATCGGCGGCGGCGGTCGTCGCGAGGGCGAAAAGGGCGAAGGCGGCTTTCATCGTGTGGGGATACTGAAGCGCCGCCGGAGGTATTTCGGCCAGCCGGAAAACGAAGCCGGGTGAGAAGGGGCTTCCGCTCAATTCACCACCTCGTAAACGATCCTCAGATAGCGCCGTCCCGAATCGCGCGGGACCTCGTAGCCTCCCGGGATGGCCGTGACCCCGTTCGTGGTCCAGGTGAAGAGATCGGTGGAGGTTTGCGCGATGCGGTTGATGCCCGGTGGAGGGGCGGGAAGAAGCAGCTGCATCGTGTTCTGCGTGAGCACCGGCACGAGTTGCGGAAGCGACGCGGGATTCACGGGGGAGGTTCCGAAGGTGTATTCGCCGGCGTTGTCCCAGCCGTCCTGATCGAGGTCGCCGCCCGCAGCCGCCGCGGGGCTGTCGGGGTTGGTGAAAGTGGAGATCCAGGCTGTGTAGGCGGAGACGATCACGAAGCTGCCGCTCGCGCTGCCGGTGTATCCGGGAGAGGTCACCGTGGCGACCACGGCATAGGTCCCCGCATTCACCGGTAGCTGCGAGGAACCGTTGTAGGTGACGTTTGTCGAGAGCCCCGCGGGGTTGGTCGTGACGGTGACCGACTTCGGAGTTCCATCGTAGGTGACGGAGAGGGTCGACAGGGTGACCGTGGCCGTCTGCGCGGCCGTGTCCGCAATGTTGATCGAAACCGAGGACGGTGCCGCCGCGGCGAAGCCGGTAGCCGAGGTGGGAATGGCCAGGTTCAGGGTTTCCGCTCCCTCCACGAGGCCATCCGATCGGGCCGTGATCGCGATGCTCGTGCTGGTCTGCCCGGCTGGCAGCACCAGTGCGGCCAGGCCGTCCACGTCGGCAGCGTTTGCCGTGCCGGAGACATCGGGCGACACGCTGACGCTTTGCACCAGTGGAAGCGGTGTCGTCATCGTGAGCGTGACCGGTGTTGAGGAAGACTCGGAAAGCGTGCTGCCTGATGAAGTGAGAGAGACGAAAGGCCGGAAGGGATCCGCGACCGGGACTTCCGAGGTGAAGGTCACGTCGTCCACGTTCCAACCGGTGTTTCCCTGCGAGTCGTCATGCACCAGCCGCCAGCGGAACCGGACGCTCGAACCGGCCCACGCGACGGGTAGGGCGACGCGGCTCGTTACGAAAGAGCCGGACGAGCCGGTCCATGCTTCCCGTCCTGGGATCGAGGAGTTCGCGCTCGACCGGATGGTGTTGTTGTAGTCGCCGGACTCCACGGTTGCGCCGGCGGCGTTGGGCAGATCGACCCAGGCTCCCCCGTCCAGCGAAGCTTCCAGAACCGCGCCGTCCCACCTCGATTCCAGATCGTAGCGATGCCGGAATTGCAGGGTGCCCCCCTGGCTGCCGATCAGCACGGAGGGCGAAACGAGGAGCGCCTCGCCTTGCAGGCTGACCGATGGAGAGAAGGCGGAGTTCGGCGCGGAATTGAAGAAATTGGTGGAGATGATCCATGGACTTCCCGATCCCGTCACCGACTGGGTCCAACCGGCCGGCAGCGAAGCCGAGCCGTCGAAGGACTGGTTGACCGGCGTGCCGGCGGAAACGGTTCCCAAGACCATCGGAATGGTCAGCACTTCGTTGTAGCCGCTGGCGGAGAGCGTCAGAGTCAGGTCCACCTCTTGGCCCGCCGTGCCGCTCAAGGCGAAGAGGAACAGGCGCTCGGCGGAGGCTCCCACCCCCAGCGTGCCATAGCTTTCGCTCGCATCGAAGAAGGTCGCTCCGGGTGCCGATAGCGTTGCCGTGAGATTCGAGGCCGCCAAGGTTCCCCCGTTGGTCAGCGTGATTCCGAAACGCACGGTCTCGCCGGGGTCCGCTGCGCCGTTCCCGCCGCTGTTCGATTCCGCATCGAGCCGGACCGAAGAAACCGAGACCAGCGGCGCGGGCACCGCTTGGGCGAGTAGGACTTCCATGCGGTAGAGCTGGGCGCGGTCCGCGCTTCCACCGCGCACGCGGATGTAGTGGGTCCCGTTCGCGGGAATCTGGAAGCTGGTGATCGCTTCCGTTTCACCCGCGGCCGTTGTCGGTGCCGCGACCGTTACCGTGCTCCCGTTGCTCGCCAGCAGGTCGAGCGCCAGGTCCTGTTGGGTCGTGGGATCGAAGGCCGTGCCGGCGCTGCAACTCCCGTCCAGGTTCTGACTTCCTTCGAGGTACGTATCCGTATTCGGATCGGCGGGCAGGATCGGATCGGAGGGAATGATCCGCACGGTCAACTGCTGCTGGGTGGTGGCGGAGATGGAGAAGAAGTCGGTGTCGGTGCTATCGTCGATGCTCAGCCACTCCCACGCCGAGCTTGTGCCCGTCACGAGCGAAAGGGCCGTCGCGTTGGGGGCGCTGTCGTTGTTGCGCAGCGCGTCGTGGACCTCGAGCGAATCCCCGTAGTTCCGCTGCTGGGAGAGGATGTCGTCGAACTGCGAGCCACGGTAAGCCGTGCTGATGAAGGGTTCCATCAGCTTCGTCTGGTTGATCGGGCAGACATGATCGAGGCCCAGCGAATGCCCGATCTCGTGCTCCATGATGTTGCGGAGCCGGATCGAGTTGTTGGTGATCGTGGCGATGTAGCTGTCGTTGGTATCGACCACCACGTCGCCGTTGTCGGGATAGTAGGCGTAGGCCAGCACGCCGCTGTTGCCGTCGATCGCGTGCCCGCTGATGCGGATGTCGCCGCGCGTTCCCGTCACGCCCCAATCCGAACTCGAGGTGGAGCCGTCGATGGTGACACCGTCGTCGTTCGGCTCGTACACGAAACGGAGCCCCGAGACCGCGGCGAGATTGTCGAATACCGCTTGGAAAACCGGGAACCACGGCTGTGCCGTCGGATCACCCGTGGCACTGCCACCGTAGATCGCTGTCATCCGGGCCCTGAGATTGCTGGGGTCGGAGGACTCCTCGGAATCGGTTGCGGGGATGGGGGTTCCATCGGGGACGATGCTCCACCGGATGGTCACCGGCTGCCCCTGCGTTCCCTGCCCGGTACCGTTCGTCGCGGTACGGGTCCAGTGCTCCGCGACCTGCAATGCCTGCAGGCTCATCCCTCCCGCTTCGGCGATCTTCTTCTCCACCCGCTGATAGGCGAAAACCACCTCCGGAGGCGTGTCCGGCGACCAGCACTTGACCCGCGGCGTGTCGGCGGTGGCGAGCTGCGCCGCGTAGCGGGCCAGCGGCTCGCGCTGCTCCTCGGGCAGACCGGGAAAGGTATCGATCGTCGCGAGGATTTCTTCAAGCGCCTCAAGCTTGCGCGCCGTCACCTCTTCGACCGTGAGCGCTTCAGAAGGAGGGGAGCTTGCATCCGGCACCGCACGCCGGGCCGCCCGGGGAAGCTTGTCGAAACGCTCCGCGCCGGAGGATGAAGCCGGGGCGGCGGTCTCCTCCTCGTCCGTCACCGCTTGCTCCGCATGGGTCGGCGGCAAACGCAGCGAAGCCTTGCCGCGATTCGCAGATTCCCCCTCGGAAGCCGGCTGTCGCCAGACGACTCCCCCGATGGCCCCCGCGAGCAAAGCAAGCAGGAGGACGAGAGGTATTTTGGAATACTTCACTTTCCACCTAATATGACTGATTGTGAAAAGCTCGCAAGAGAGGTTAGGCCCCGGCCCCCGGGGCGTGGAGGCGGAACGGGCTTCACGATCTCCTTCCTGGAAGCTTGGGGCTACACGCTCGGCTCCCGGCTACTAGGACCTGACTTGTCCCGATCTGAG
>CBFGPU010000039.1:0-9919 GCA_965650715.1 uncultured Haloferula sp.
GATGGGCCTGATGGTGGAGGCGACGGAGATCGGGGCGCGCGGGGTGATCAAACGGGAGGATCTGCCGCGCGGCGAGTGGCGCTTCGAGCAGGCGCAGATGCGTTTCGTCTCGCGGGGCGGGCTGCAGTTCCAACTCGGGCAGAAGATCCGGATGCAGGTGCAGCGGATCGACTTCCAGGCGAAGTTCATCGACTTCCGAATTGCGGGCGAAGGGAAGGTGATCGAGGCGGTGAAGGTGGAGCGGGCGGAGTGGAAGAAGGGGCCGGAGAAGGCAGCGAAGGAGAAGAAGCGGAAGTTCGAGAAGAGCTGGCCGCCGAAGGGGAGGAAGAAGGACGAGGAGAAAAAACCGGCATCGAAGGGGGGGAGGTCGAGGAGACGGAGGAAGTGAGGGAGGCACCCCTTTCCAGGGTGCTGGCGGCTCCCGCAAGCGGATGGTCGCGGTTACTGTGCTATGATCCCTTCGGGATCAGGCGGTGCGGGGAGAAGGCGGAATCATATTTACACATTCGTTTGACATTTTTATACGATCGTCTAATTTTCCCGTCGTGCAGCGGGAACTGTTTCCGACGAGTCCGAACAAGGGCGAGCAGGCGCGGCGGAAGCTGCTGCTGGCGGCGCTGAAGAAATTCGGGGAGAAGGGGTATGAGAATGCCTCGGTGAGGGAGATCGCGGACGAGGCGGGCCAGAACGTGGCGGCGATTTCATATTACTTCGGGAACAAGGAGAAGCTGTATGCGGGAGTGCTGGAGGGGATCGGCGAGTACTTGCGCGGCACCTTCGCGCGGGTGGCGGAGGGAGCGCGGGAGATGCTTGCGAGCCGGACGCCTGATCCGGAAGTGGCGGCGGGGATCATCAAGCGGATGATGCGGACGCTGCTGGGCGAGCAACTGGAGGGCAGCGAATTCGAGAAGATCCGCCTGGTGATGATGCGGGAACAGGCGGCACCGAGCGAGAACTTCGACCTGCTTTACAACAAGACCTTGAAGCCGCTGCACGAGCTTTTCGCGCAGGCGGTGGGAATCGCGACGGGTGAGGACCCCTCTTCGACGAAGGTGGTGCTCCGCACCCATGCGATGTTCGGCCAGGTGCTGGCCTTCACGGTGGCGCGGGCGACGATCCTGCGGCGACTGGGAGTGAAGAAACTGCAAGCGGCCCACACGGCACAGATCGCGGAGCTCCTGGACGAGCACGTGGATCTGATCTGCGGGGGCCTGACATGGAAAGGAAACGCACGATGAAAAAGGCGATACCGGTGATCCTGCTACTCGGCATTCTGGCCGGAGGCGGATGGTACTTCTACGGGAAGTATCGTAGCGAGGAAGAGGCGCTGGTCCTGCACGGGAACGTGGACATCCGCGGGGTGGACCTGGGCTTCCGCGTTTCCGGGAGGATCGCCGAAGTGTTGAAGGACGAGGGCGATGCGGTGAAGACCGGCGAGCTGCTGGCGCGGATCGATGCGGAGCCTTACCAGCGCGGGCTCGAACAGGCGAAGGCGACGCACGCGCAGGCGACGGCAGCACTGGCCCAGGTGAAGGCGAACCTGGGCCAGGCCAAGGCCGATGCGGATCTGAAGCGCGCCGGCTACCGGGTGGAGGAAATCGAGCAGGCGCGGGCGAGCCTGGCTCAGGCACGGGTGACCATGGAGAACGCGGAGCGGGCGTATGAACGGCAATCGACGCTGGTGAAAACCCACGGGGTTTCGCGGCAGAACTTCGAGAATGCGGAAGCCGCGTATCGCGAGGCGGAGCAGCGGATGAAGGTGGCTGAGGCGAATCTCAAGCAGCTGGAGTCCGGCTTCCGGGTGGAAGAAATCGCCGCGGCGGAAGCGGCGGTGAGTGCCGCCGAGGCAGCGGTGGGAGCGGCGGAGGCCGAGGTGGTGAAGGCCGGCGCGGCAGTGAAGACGGCGGAGATCCAACTGGCGGACACGGAGTTGAAGAGTCCTTCGGACGGCGTGGTGATCACCCGGGCGCTGGAGCCGGGCGCGATCGTTCAGGCCGGGCCGACGGTGCTATCGCTCTCGCTGGAGAAACCGGTGTGGGTGCGGGCTTATGTGCACGAGCCGGAGCTGGGGAGATTCCCGCCGGGGACGAAGGTGAAGGTTTTCACGGATGGCCGGCCGGACGAACCTTATCACGGCACGGTTGGATTCGTTTCGCCGCGGGCGGAGTTCACGCCGAAGTCGGTGGAGACGGAGGAACTGCGGACCTCGCTGGTGTACCGGATGCGGGTGGTGGTGGAGGATTCGGATGGATCGCTGCGGCAGGGAATGCCGGTGCGGGTGGTGATGGAGGAGTAGGAACATCGAACATCGAACGCCCAACGTTGAACGTCGAAGTGGAAGGCAAGATTGGAACCGCCAAGACGCAAAGGTCGCCAAGTTTTTGAAGGAGAGCTTTTGATTGAACGAACCGCGGAGACGCGGAGGCCGCAGAGGTGAAAGCGGAGGACGAAAGAGATCGAGCGCAACCAAATGCCGGAGGCGATGTCAGAGGAGAACGGAACCGGTGCTTCTGAGAAGGCCCTGCAGCAGGATGCTGCAGCCACGGTCGTGATCCGCTTCGAGGGGGTGACGAAGTCCTTCAAGGGGATGGAGTCGCCGGCGCTGGATGCGGTGTCGGGGGAGGTGCGGAAGGGGTTGATCACCGGGTTGGTGGGGCCGGACGGTGCGGGCAAGACGACCTTGCTGCGCTTGATCGCGGGATTGATGGAGCCGGATGCGGGGACGATCCGGACGCTGGGACGTGATCCGATTACCGATGCGGCGTCGATCCGCGGCGAGGTGGGCTATATGCCGCAGAAGTTCGGCTTGTACGAGGACCTGACGGTGCTGGAGAATTTGACGCTGCAGGCGGACCTGCGGCATGTGACGGGGAAGGAGCGGGAGGAGTCCTTCGAGCGCTTGCTGACCTTCACGGACCTGAAGCGGTTCACGGGACGTTTCGCGGGGAAGCTTTCGGGCGGAATGAAGCAGAAGCTGGGGCTGGCCTGCGCGCTACTAGGGAAGCCGAAGTTGCTGCTGCTGGACGAGCCGGGCGTGGGGGTGGATCCGATCTCGCGGCGCGAGCTGTGGGGCATGGTGGAGGACCTGGTGAACCAGGGGATCGCGGTGGTGTGGAGCACGGCCTATCTGGACGAGGCGGAGCTATGCGGGACGACGGTGGTGCTGAACGAAGGCAAGCTGCTTTTCAGCGGCACGCCGCAGGAGATCGCCGCGCCGCTGGCGGGAAGGTGTTTTCAGTTGAGGGAGCCCGGGGAGCAGAAGCGGCGTTTGCTGACACGGGCGCTATCGCGGCCGGAGATCAGCGACGGGACGATCCAGGGACACAGCTTGAGACTGACTTTCCGGAAGGGCAGCGGGCGCTTCGACCCGAAGGAGATCGGGGCGGAGGAGACGGCGGAGTGGGCGGAGGTGAAGCCGCGCTTCGAGGACGCCTTTATCGATTTGTTAGGCGGCGGGCCGTCGGGGGAATCGGTGCTGGCTCAGCACACGCACCAGATCGAGCAGGACGGCCGGACGGTGATCGAGGCGGAGCACCTGACGAAGCAATTCGGCGATTTCAAGGCAACGGACGACGTGACCTTCAAGGTGACGCGCGGCGAGATCTACGGGCTGCTGGGGCCGAACGGCGCGGGAAAATCGACGACCTTCAAGATGATGTGCGGGCTGCTGGTGCCGAGCGCAGGTACGGCGAAGGTCGTGGAGCTGGATCTGCGGCATAGCGCGAGCGAGGCGCGGCAGCGGCTGGGATACATGGCGCAGAAATTCTCGCTCTACGGCGACCTGACGGTGGCGCAGAACCTGGAGTTCTTTTCGGGGATCTACGGGCTGCAAGGGAAGAAGCAGAAGGAGAAGACCCGCGGGATGGCGGAGATCTTCCACCTGACGCCCTTCCTGAACGCGAAGACGGATTCGCTTTCGCTGGGCTACAAGCAGCGGCTGGCGCTGGCGTGTTCGGTGATGCACGAGCCGGATATCCTGTTCCTGGACGAGCCGACCTCCGGTGTGGACCCGGTGACGCGGCGCGAATTCTGGACCCATATCAACGGGCTGGTGGAGCGCGGTGTGACAGTGATGGTGACGACGCATTTCATGGACGAAGCGGAGTACTGCGACCGGATCGGGCTGGTCTTCCGCGGGCAGCTGATCGCGAACGGGACGCCGGATGAGTTGAAGGAAAGCGTGGCGACGAAGGAGAATCCGGATCCGACGATGGAGGAGGCGTTCATCGAGTTGGTGACCGGGACGGAGGAGAAGAGATGAAAGACGAACATCGAACGTCCAACATCGAATGCCGAATGAAACAGCCCTGCGGCAAGATGCCGCAGCCACGCTTTGAATCGATGAAGCATCTTTCGATAAGAAGGTTGAAGGCGCTGTGCTGGAAGGAGACGCTGCAGATCTTCCGGGACCCGAGCAGCAACCTGATCGCATTCGTGCTGCCGCTGGTGCTGATTTTCGTTTTCGGCTACGGGATCAACCTGGACACGCCCACCTTGAGGATCGGGCTGTTGAACGAGGCGACGGGGACGGAGTCGGAGGGTTTCGCAAGGGCGCTGGAGGGAACGCCCTCGATGGAGATCCACCGCTATCAGGACCGGAAGTCGATGGAGGAAGACATCACGGACGCGAGGATCCGCGGCTTCGTGATCATTCCGGAGGACTTCTCGCGGCGGATGAAGCAGGTGTCCGACACGGCACCGCTGCAAGTGGTGGCGGACGGGTCGGAGCCGAACACGGCGCAGTTCGTGAGCGCCCACATCAACGGCGTGTGGCAGATCTGGATGATGCAGCGGGCGGAGGATCGCGGCGAGGAGATGACGCGGGAGATCGCGCTGGAGCCGAGGTATTGGTACAATCCCTCCGCGGAGAGCCGGAACTTCCTGATCCCGGGATCGATCACGGTGATCATGACGGTGATCGGGGCGCTGCTGACCTCGCTGGTGGTGGCGCGCGAGTGGGAGCGCGGGACGATGGAGGCGCTGCTGGCTTCGCCGGTGACGAGGGCCGAGCTCCTGCTGAGCAAGATCATCCCTTACTATATTCTGGGGATGGCATCGCTGGTGATGTGCGTGGCGGCGGCGCGCTTCCTCCTGCACGTGCCATTCCGCGGGGGACCGCTGGCGCTTTTCGTCACGGGCAGCTTTTTCCTTCTGAGCGTGCTGGGGATCGGGTTGGCGATTTCGACAGCGACGAAGAACCAGTTCAACGCGGCGCAGGCGGCGCTCAATGCGGCCTTCCTGCCGGCGATGATGCTCTCGGGCTTCATCTACGAGATCTCCAGTATGCCGGCCTTCCTGCGCGGGGTGACGCACCTGATTCCCGCGCGCTACTTCGTCTCCGCGATCCAGACGATCTTCCAGGTGGGGACGCCATGGAAGGCGCTGCTGCCGGACATCCTGCTGCTGATGGCGTCCGCGGCGTTCTTCCTGGGGCTGACCGCGAAGCTGACGAAACGGAGGATGGAATGACCTGAGGCCATGAACTTTTTCCACCGCATCCACGCCCTGGTCGTGAAGGAACTGCAGTCCATCGTGGGCAGTCCCTCGAGCCGGACCCTGCTGATCATGCCGGTGATCCTGCAGACGCTGCTGTTCCCGAACGCGGCGACGCTGGAGGTCAAGAACGCCTCGCTGGCGATCTACAACCGGGACACGGGGGAAGCGGCGAACGAACTGGTACACCGCTTCGCGCAGTGCGAAGCCTTCACGGAGATCGTGCCGGTGCATTCGCAGGAGGCGCTGGCGGAGTCGATCGAATCGCGCACGGCGATGCTGGCGGTGAGCATCCCGGAGGATTTTTCGCGGAAGATCGCGGCGGGCGAGACGGGGCCGGTGCAGGTGCTGCTGGACGGGCGGCGCTCGAACGGCGCGCAGATCGCCTTCAGCTACCTGCAGGGGATCGCGGAGGATTACATGAAGGAGCGGGCGGCGGATGCGGGGAGGGCGATGCCTTCGGAGACGGTGACGCGCTACTGGTTCAACCCGAACCTGGACTTCGAGAACTTCCTGCTGCCGAACCTGGTGGCGGTCATCACGACGATCGGCGCGCTGATCCTTACCGCGCTGTCGGTAGCGCGCGAGCGCGAGCAGGGAACCTTCGACCAGTTGATGGTCTCCCCGCTGACGCCGGAGATGGTGATGATCGGGAAGGCGGTACCGGCGATCATGGTCGCATTCTTCCAAGCCACTCTGATCCTTTGCGCGGCGGTGTTCCTCTATGACGTCCCGTTCCGCGGGAGCCTGGTGCTGCTCTACCTCGGGATGTTTTTCTACGCGCTGTCGCTGGTGGGGGTGGGGCTGCTGATTTCCTCGGTCTGCAGCACCCAGCAGCAGGCGTTCCTCGGCGCCTTCTCGTTCATGATGCCCGCGATGATGCTGTCGGGGTTCGCAGCGCCGGTGGAAAACATGCCGCACTGGCTGCAGACCTTGAACTGGCCGAATCCGGTGCGGCACTTCGTGGAGATCGTGAAGGAGGTGTTCCTGAAGGATGCCCCGGCGGGGCGGGTGTTCACGCTGATCGTGCCGCTGGCGGGGATCGGCGCGGTGACGATCGGGTGCGCCTCGGTGATGTTCCGGAGGAAGGCAGGGTGAGGAGAAATCACCAATCACTGATCTTCCAATCACAAATCGAAGTGCCGCTACGCGGGGGGGGGGCGAACGGGCGGGTGTCACCCAATTCGGGTGGGATCCGGGGGCAGGCGGGCATTGCCAAATCCGGCGGGTTCGCTTGAGTGGGAGCGATGAAATCCAAGGCACTCCTTTTGCTCCTCCCCTCTCTCGCATTCGCCCACCCCGACCACGGCACGAAACCGGGGGCCGAGGTGGAGTCGGCGGTGCTCACCGGCAACGGCGCGTGGCAGTACGAAGCCGTGCCCCACTGGGGCGAGCTGCCGGACGGGAAGAAGCTCGGGCCGACGCACGGCGGCGTGGTGATCGATCCGAAGACCGGACTGATCTATGTTTCGACCGATGCGCCGCACGGCATCCTGGTGTATGAGCCGGATGGCAAGCTGAAGGAGACGATCGCCCCGGAGTGCCAAGGATTTCACGCGATGGCGGTGCGGGAGGAAGAGGGCAAGACGGTGCTCTACGGGGCGCAGCTCGGCGGTCCGAAGCCGCTGCGGGTGTGCAAGATCGACACGAGCGGCAAGGTGCTGCTGGAGATTTCGCAGGCGACGGCGGGCGACGTGAAAGGCGGCTGGAAGGGACTGACGGCGGTCACCGTGGCTCCCGACGGAGCGATCTTCTGCTCGATGGGCTACGGCGCGCAGTTCATCCACAAGTTCGACGTCGCGGGCAAGCACCTGAAGAGCTTCGGCGGAAAGGGCAACGGGGACGGCCAAACGAGCTGCAGCCATGGAATGGCGCTGGACCTCCGCTTCGGCGAGCCGCGGCTGCTGGTGTGCGACCGTGAGAACCGCCGGCTGGTGCACTTCGACCTCGAGGGCAATTGGATCGGCGTGCACGCGACGAACCTGCGGCGACCTTGCACGATTTCGATCCTGGGCGACGCCTGCGCCGTGGCGGAGCTGGAGGCGCGGGTGACCATCCTCGACAAGAGCGGAGCGCCGGCGGCCTTTCTGGGCGACAACCCGGACAAGGGCCAATGGGCGAATTTCGGAGTGCCGCTGGAGCAGATGAAGACGGGGATCTTCACCGCACCGCACGGTTTGTCCTTCGACAGGGACGGCAACCTCTACGTGCAGGATTGGAATGCTTCCGGGCGAGTGACAAAGCTGAAGAAGCGCTGAACGGGAAGGACACAGCGGAAAGCCGATGCAGGGCGGGCACGCGAGTGCCCGCCCTTTTTCGGCTCGCCGGAGATGTCATTAAGTTTTCCTGACAAATCATCCCACAAGATGAGGTGCAATTTGCGCTTGATAGTAAAAATGAGGTAGCCAGGCGGGGGAGAATGGCCTATAACACCAAGCCCATGATCAGTTAGAAGGCAATCCCGGCCTCCTTCCCGGAAAGGCGCGGGGCCGGTTCCTTCCCAACCTCCCAACGCGATGAAGACGAGAAGATCACAAGCCCGGAGGCTTGCCGGGGCCATGCTTCTGGCAAGTGCGGGAATGTTTGCCGCAACGGCACAGGAGGAAGCGGCGGCCGCCGAAGATGCGGACGTGGAGTCTCTCGGCAAGGCGGCAGGGAAATTCGTGGAAGCATATAACAAGAGGGACGCTGCGGCGGTGGCGGCCTTGTTCCTTCCCAACGGGGAGTTCATCGGGCGGGACGGGGAAGCGGTGCGCGGCCGGGAAGAGATCGAAGCGCGCTACAAGGATATCTTCGAGGAGGAGGATGTGCCGCAGATCGCGCTGGAAGCCTCATCGGTGAGGATCGTCTCGCCGGGGATCGCGATCGAGGAAGGGGTGCTTCATTTCACCAGCAAGGACGGGACCGAGGCGGTGAAGTCGGTCACCTATTCGGCGACGCAGGTCAAGCAGCCGGACGGGAGCTGGCTCATCGCAAGCACGCGGGACCAAGCGGAGGTGACACCGCCTTGCGAACACCTGAAGGCGCTGGCCGGGCTGGCGGGCGAGTGGAGCTTCACCTCCGACGACCTGCGGATGGACCTGGCGATGGATCTGGACGCGAGCGGGAACTTCCTGCTGGGCGAAGCGGTGACGACGGACGGGGACGGCGACGTGCAGACCACCAGCATCCGGATCGGGTGGAACCCGGCTTGTTCGTCGTTGTATTGGTGGACCTTCGACAGCGAAGGCGGGAATGCGGCGGGACAGTGGACGCGGGCCGGCAACGAATGGTTGATCCGGACGAGCGGGATCACGGCGGACGCGGAGACCAACGCGGCGACGCAGCGGCTGTGCTTCGAGGGCGACGACGTGATCGTCTGGAAGGCGACGGACCGGGTGATGGGGGGAGAAGCGCAACCGGATGTGGAACTGAAATTCGTGAGAAGGGCTCCGGATGCGGGAGGCGACCCGGTGGCCGGGAAGCCCGAGGAGAAGGAGCACGAAGGAGAATGAGAAACTGACATTTCCAAGCCCATGAAAACGTTCTCTCCATTGATTGCAGGGTTGGTGATTTGTTCCTTGGTTACCGCCGATGCGGAAGCCCGCGGAGGAGGACAGGGCCGGGGTGGCGGAGGGGCCGGTTCCCGCGGAGGCGGAGGTGGCGGCGGACGTCAGGTGCAGCGCAGCCCGATGACGGGGTCCAAGATGAACCGGCCGACCCAGGGGCAGCAGACGCGACCGGCAACCCAACCCCGGACGAGGCCAGCCACGCGACCTGGCGGTGGAGGTGGAGGAGGTGCCCAGAAACCGGGCGGTGGAGGAGATTCCCGCCCGGCACCGAGGCCCGAGACCCGGCCTGGAGGTGGAGGTGCCCAGAAACCGGGTGGCGGTGGCGGCGCAGGGGCCGGAAGACCCGGCAATGTCCAGCCGATGCCAATGCCCGACCGGCCGAACACCAAGCCGGGTCATGTGGGCTATCCCAAACCGGGCAACCGGCCGGGAGGGAACAACAATGTCATCCGGCCGGGCGGCGGAAACACCGTGATCAACAACCGGCCGATCAAGGTCAACCGCCCGAACTTCAACAACCGCCCGGCCACGCGGCCGAACTGGGGCAACAACTGGGGAAGCTGGGGCAACTGGAACAACCGCCCGGGACGGCCGGGTGGCAACGTGAACATCGGCAACAACGTCAACGTCAATATCAACAACAACTTCCGCAAGAACGTGAACTGGGGTTACCGCCCCAACTACTGGGGCAGCCGGCCCTGGTGGAACGCCAACAACTGCCATGGCTGGCACCACGGAAGCTGGAACTACGGGTGGAACCGGAGGTGGTACGGGCACTATCACTACTACCGCCCGCGGCCTTGGCCGGGCTATGTGATCGTGGACAACGACAACGACTTCGCCGAGGTTGACGACGACGCCACCCTGACCCAGGT
>CBFGPU010000040.1:0-9895 GCA_965650715.1 uncultured Haloferula sp.
GGGAGCCCCGCGCAGGTTTGGAGTTGGCTCGCACAGATGGAGCCGGAGATGGACCGCAGCGAGCGCCTGGAGCTCCTCGCCCGCATCCATCTGCTCCTGCCGGACCCCGGTGACCGGAGGGTCTCTTTCCACAAGAAGGCATGGGCCTTGGTGGAGAAGGCGGAGAAGGCCGAACGCAGGCGCCTCGTGGAAGTGCTGGTCGGAACCCTTTCCTCCTCCAAGGATCCCGAACTTCTCCTGCGCTGCATCGGCGAACTGGAGGAGGCGGAAGGAGCGCGCTTCGGTTGGGACCGCTACAAAGGGATGGCGCTCATGGCACTCGGTCGCTGGGACGATGCCGCGAATCTCTGGCTCGAGAATGCCAGGCAGGAACCCGGCGAGCCGTTTTACCGGGTGTACTCCGCCGCCTGCCTGCGCCGTGCCGGCAAGGAAAGCGCCGCCGCCGAGCAGGAAGCGAAGGCCGACCTGCTCTGCCTCGGGGAGACAAGGGCGCTGTTCCAGTGCGGCAAGGCGTTCGCCGAGTCCGGCGATTTCGACCGCGCCCGCGTCTGGTGGCAGCGTGCCGCGAACGAGTGCACCGGCGACTACGTGAACTTCTCCGAGGCCCTCGACAAGCTGACCGATGCCGCCTGTTGGGAAAGCGATTGGAAGACCGCCGCGACGCTTCGCGAGGCAGGCTTGTTGGAACTCGCGATGGCTCCGGAGAAGTCCGCATTCGCTTCCAGCCTTTGCCAGAAGGGCCGGGTGGAGAGCGATTTCATGCGCGGCTTCGCCCTCCTCCCGCGGGACCGCAGCCGGGCCCTCGAGATGATCCGCCCCGCCCTTGAACAACCCTTTGCCGATACCGTCTTGGCCGACTACTTCTTCGCGCCCCTGCGAACGGCAGGCCTGGTGAAACTTCACGACGAGGCCTTCGAGAAACATTGGAACCACATCCAGTCCATCATCGCGCGTTTCCCGGCAGGAGAGAACGCGCGGAACTCCGCGGCCTGGCTCGCCTCGCGCGCCACCCGCCGCCTCGACGAGGCGGAGAAGCTCCTCGCCGCGGTGCTCAAGACCCACCCTCACCAAGGCGCCTATCTCGACACCATGGCCGAGGTCCATTTCGCGCGCGGCGATCGCGCCAAGGCCGTGGAATACTCGGACAAGGCCCTCAAGGAAGAGCCGGACGACCTGCAACTGCTCCGCCAGCACCAGCGCTTCGTGAAGGACCCTCTGCCGGAGTGAGATCGTGGGAGGATGGAGCGGGATGCATGCTTCACCCCAGCGTCAGCACCACCGGGCAATGGTCCGAGCCCATCACATGCGGCAGGATGGTTGCATCTTTCATGCGTCCCTCGATGCCCTTGGATGTCCCGAAGTAGTCGATCCGCCAGCCCACGTTCCGCGCCCGTGCGCCGCCCCGCATGCTCCACCATGAGTAGGCCTCCGTCTTGTCGGGGTAGAAGTGGCGGAAGCTGTCCTTGAACCCGCTGCCCAACAGAAGGCCGAAGCCGGCCCTCTCTTCATCGCTGAAGCCCGCGCTCTTGCGGTTCTCTTTCGGTCGCGCGATGTCGATTTCCTGGTGCGCCACGTTCAGGTCGCCGCAGAAGATCACCGGCTTGCCGCTCTTCTCCAGCGTGCCGAGATAGAGACGGAAGGCCTCGTCCCATTCCATCCGGTACGGCAAACGTCGTAGTTCGTCCTGCGAGTTCGGCGTGTAAACGTTCACCAGATGGAAATCCGGATATTCGAGCGTGAGGACCCGGCCCTCCTTGTCGTGCAGGTCGATGCCCATGCCGTTCCGCACGTCGAGCGGTTCGTCCCGCGTGAAGACGGCCACACCGGAATAACCCGGCTTCTCGGCGGAGTTCCAGAACGAGTGGTATCCACCGAATTCCAGCGGCAACTGCACCTGTTCGGGCCGAGCCTTCGTCTCCTGCACGCAGAGGATCTCCGGCTTCTCCGTCGCCACGAAATCCGGCAACCCTTTGCCCAATGCCGACCGGATCCCGTTCACGTTCCAAGACACCAACTTCATGCCGCGAGCAAAGCCGGGCAGGGCGGGGGACTCAATGAAAACCAGTCCACATATGCCTTGATGGGAGGGGAATCGAGGCACCACGAATCGTCAGGATCTTACGAATCGCGATCCCGGGTTTGTTCGCGAGGAGACGTGATCATCGCTCCGGGAATTCCCATTCCATTCGTAAGATTCGTCCGATTCGTGGTGCCTTTTCCATTTCATCCGGGCCCGCCGGTTTCCACTCCTCCCCAAACAAAAAAGCCGCACCCCTTACAGGGTGCGGC
Organism: uncultured Haloferula sp.; assembly: GCA_965650715.1. GTDB lineage: Bacteria > Verrucomicrobiota > Verrucomicrobiia > Verrucomicrobiales > Akkermansiaceae > Haloferula. Next base: position 2,290 of record CBFGPU010000040.1, read on the forward strand.
TCGTTTGAAAAAGCTCCAATTAGCGCTTGGAGAACTGGAAGCGCTTGCGGGCACCGGGGCGGCCGGGCTTCTTGCGCTCCTTCATGCGGGGGTCGCGGCGCAGCAGGCCGTGCGGCTTGATCACCTTGCGCAGTTCGGCGTCGAAGATGGTGAGCGCACGGGCGATCGCGAGGCGGATCGCACCGGCCTGGCCGTGGATGCCGCCGCCGTTGGCGGAGACCACCACGTCGAACTTGTTCAGCAGGTTCGAGTGCTGGAACGGGGCCAGCACGGTGTTCTGCAGCGGCAGCGTCGGCAGGTATTCCTCGAAGGAACGGCCGTTGATCACGATCTGTCCGCTGCCTTCCGTCATGCGGACGCGGGCGACGGCGTTCTTGCGGCGGCCGGTGGCGCTAAGGTTCTTGACTTCGCTCATTTTAAGAGAGGTTCGGGGCTACCGGGGTTCAGGCGATTTCGTAGGCTTCCGGCTGCTGGGCTTCGTGCGGGTGCTCGGCACCGGCGTAAACCTTGAGCTTGCCATACTGCGTGCGGCCCAGGCGGGTCTTCGGGATCATGCCCCACACCGCGTATTCCACCAGCAGCACCGGGCGGCGCTTGCGGACCATGCGCGGGGTCTCGACCTTCTGGCCACCCACGTAGCCGGAGAAGCGGGAGTAGATCTTGTCGTTCTCCTTGGTGCCGGTCAGCACGACCTTGTCCGCGTTGATCACCACGACGAAATCGCCGGTGTCGATGTGCGGGGTGAAGATCGGCTTGTGCTTGCCGCGCAACAGTCGGGCGGCTTCGACGGCGACCTGACCGAGGACCTTGTCCTTGGCGTCGATCACATACCATTTGCGCTCGATGTCGGTCGGCTTGGCGGAAAACGTCTTCATGAGAATGGAACCTGATTCCCCCGGCCGCACGCGTTCGGCGTCTCGCGGCGGAGGGGCGCGCAAGCTAGTGAGCGGGGTAAACGGTGTCAATCGGAAATCCGCCGGAACTTTCAGGCTTTCTTGAGGGGTGTTTTTCGGACGTTTCAAAATCCTTCCGGTCCGGAGGCACGCCGGATGCTCAAGACCTTCTGTCACCAGCCTTTCTTTCCTTGTGAGCGGATGGCTCGCCACCCAACATCCGCACATCCGATCATCCCCCAATGGTAGATCAAATCACGCTCCAGCCGTTCTTCGATTCTCTGGGACAGCCTGTCTCCCCGCACGCTCCCGCGGTGAATTCCGCCGCCACCGCCCGCATGGAGCGCGTTCTGGCTTCCCCGGTGGATGCCCCTGGCCGCGGGATACTCCTCCGCGCCCCCCGCGCCGGCTTCGGCAAGACCCACCTGCTATCACAGGTCCAGCACCGGCTCGGCACCACCCATGAGTTCCTGCCTCTCAATCCGCTCGATGGATCCCGGATTGATGCCCCGGCCGCGATCGAGGCCGCCCTGCGCCGCCTGACCCGCCAGCTTCCTGCCGGCGGGGGGCTCACGGCGCTCGATCTCCAGGCCCGCCGCCTTTTTTCTCTCGCCCTCCAGCCGCTGGTGAATTCCGGCGAAGTGCCCTGCCAGGACCGGGAGGCCGCGCTCACAGCGCTCCGCCAGCGCCCGGTGGAAACCTTCGACTTCCACCATTCCCAAGCGGTCACCGCCCACTGGACCAAGGAAAACTTCGAGGTCCTCGGCCCGCGTCTCGCCCTCGAGCTCAGCCGTCGCACCGGCACTTCCCTGAACGAGTCCTCGTTCTGGCTCGCCTCGCTTTTCCGCTTCGCCATTGCGGTGCCGGAACACCCCGGCCGCACCGGCATGATCATCCAGTCCGCCATCGCGGATGCCGGGGTGGAGCGCTATGCCGCGCTGCTCGCGCTACTCTCGCTCATCGGTCGCGTGGTCGTCGCCGCGGATGATCTGGAAGGCATGCACTCGGATCCCTCCGCCGCCCTGCGTTTCGCCAGCTTCCTCGCCTCCGCGCGCCAGGAGGCGCCCCGCGTCGATGTCGTGGTGTCCCTGAACGACGATGTCTGGGAAAGCGCCTTCCGGCCCGCCCTCAGCGGCGGCTTGCAGGACCGCCTCGGCGAACTGGAGATCCGCCTCGAACCGCTCGACCAAGCCGGAGCCGTGGCGCTGTTGGAATCCCGCATTCCCGGTCGCGCCTCCGCTCTCGGTGCCCGTCTCGATCTCGCCCCGGGGGAATTCTACGCCCGCAAGGTCCTGCGCAAGGCCGCCGAACTGGAGGAAGACTCCGTGGTGATCCTCACCGCCGCACCGGCGTTGGTGGAGATGGCCCCCGAGCCAAGCGCTTCGCCCGCCGCCGCCGTCTTCAACGAGCCGGAGCCGCCGGCTCCGGCCGCCGTCGAACCGCTTCATTCTCCCGTTGCCATGGAGCATCAGGAACCTGCCGCACCGGAGCGTCTCGCGGCATCCGGTTCCCCGCAGGTGATGGAGGCTCGTCCCGCTTCGCCTTTTGCCGTCGCCGCTCCGGAAGAGGAGCCTGCTCCGTTTTCCTCCACCCCTCCTCAAGAAGAAGCCGCGGCGGAGGCTCCGGAGCCGCCGCCCGTGGCCTGGCCGAAGTCCGATCCCGAGCCGGTGGAGGAAACCCCGGAACCTGTCGCCACGCACTCCGGTGGCGACCGCATCGATGACCTCCTGCGCCAGTTCCGCGAGCGCTACGGGCGCGAATGAAATCGCCGCGGATGTTTACATTTTTCCCTTGCCAGTGAAGCGCGGGTAGTCCCATCTTCCGCCCGCCCCGCTTCCGGGGCTGATCTTCTGAAATCCGGCGTAGCTCAGCGGTAGAGCGGGTGGCTGTTAACCACTAGGTCGTAGGTTCGATCCCTACCGCCGGAGCCAGGATGAGACGAGTATCCCCCACAAGTTTCAGCGTTCATTGTTTCCGGGGAATTCTCTTCGTTTGATTGACGTGGATCAAACGGATCGGTCTGCCGGAGTGGCATGAAACGTATGGAAGTTTGCGGCGGCGAAGAAGGTGCTGTCATCATGTGAGGAAAGCATGTGGCCGACCTGGCGTGTGGATTCCTCCTCCATGAAAATACTAAGCGCGGGATGCATGCCGGCAAATCCCCGTCGGCCCCGCTGTCCGCATTTCTCGCATAGCGGGTGACCCTCACCCGGCAGAAATCCCGACGAAAATGAATCCTCGCCACTAAACCTTCTCACTTCTTCGGGCAGTAGAGGGGTGCGGGATAACCCAAGTCCCGTTTCTCAAACCCATGAAAACCCCATCGATACCCCTGTCGGGGAGGGGGGCTTTGGCCCTCGTCCTACTGACCGTGGCAGCCTCCCAAGTCGAAGCGGCACAACAAACCTACCGCTTCTACAAGTTCGAACCGACGAAGTTGAGGACCGGCACCGCCAACAGTGCCTCGATCTCCGAGTTCGATTTCAAGTTCGCCGGGGCGGACTTGGATCTCTCCGGCGTCACCGTCACCAATCCCGGTGGCAGCAACCCGGGGAGCGGTAATGAAAACCCCGACAAGGTGAAGGACAATCTGACCACTACCAAATGGCTGGATTTCAACAAGAAAGCACTGGTATTCGACTTCGGGGACGGTAACACCGCCACGATCGACGGCTACACCTTCGCCACTTCGAACGATGCGCAGGAACGTGACCCGGTAAGCTGGATCCTCTACGGCGGAACAGACGGCGTGAGCTGGACTCCGATCGATATCAGGCAAAACGTCGCGGTCACCACCGCGCGGCAAACCTTCCAGACGGCGTTCACGCTGCCGGATAATGTCCCGCCCTACATCGCTTCGTACAGCACCAGCAAGACGGTGGCGATCAATGGCGATACGACGCTCACCGCGGACTGGAGCACGCTCGTCACCGACAGCGTCACCATCAGCGGGGTCGCCGGGACTTTCGGCGCAAGCGGCTCAACGCCGATCTCGCCGCCGGACAATGCCGATACAACGTACACTTTGACCGCCACGAGCGCCCAAGGGGAAACGTCGGCGAGCGCGACCGTGCGCACCGTCGTGGGCGGTTCGGCGACCTACTCCTTCGTCCGCTTCACCCCGGTGAAACTCCGGGACGGCGTCGCCGCGAACAGTGTCCAGCTCTCGGAATTCCGCCTCAAGAACGGGGTCACGAACATTCCGATTGTCGCCGCTTTCAACGAGGTGGGCGGGAACAGCCCGGCAAACGAGGGGCCGGACAAGCTCTTCGACAACAACGTCGCGACCAAGTGGCTCGATTTTAGCAAGGGTGCTGTCATCCTGGACTTGGGTGGTACTCCCGTAACCTTCGATTCCTACGGCTTCACCACGGCGAACGACGGGGAAGTCCGCGACCCGGTCCGCTGGATCCTGGAAGGGTCCGACGACTCCGCCGGACCGTGGAACCTGATCGACAACCTGACCGCCTTCGACTTCCAGACGCCGATCGCCCGGCAGGTTCAGACCCAGGACGTCCCGCTCCCCGGTTCCTCGATCGTTCCTTTCGCCACTCTCTCCGGTGACACAACCGTCGTCTCCGGCGAGCCGATCACCCTCGTGTGGAATACCAGCGGTGCAAGCACCGTCACCATCAGCGGCGTCCCCGGCACTTTGGATCCCTCGGGCTCCATCGATGTCTTCCCTACGGTCGATACCACCTACACCTTGAGCGCCACCTCGGGCGGTCCCGTCGTTACCGACGTGGTGGTGGTCGATGTCGTCACGCCCGCCAACACCACGATCGCCTATGAGAACTTCAACGACTCCGGTGAGGAGCTCGCGCTCATGGGCAGTGCTGTGGTGGTAAACGACTTCGCCACGCGCCCGGCCCCCGCGGATGCCAATCGCCTCCGCATTACCCCGGACGAAGGGAGCAAGAACGGCACCGCCTGGTTCCGCAAGCGCGTCGATACCAGCGGTGGATTCGAAACGGAGTTCGATCTCCATATCGTTCGTCTCGGAGGTGCACAGGATAGCGGTGCCGACGGCATGGCCTTCGTGCTTCACAACCATCCGCTCCGCACTCAGGCCGCCCCGTCCACGAACCAGGAAAATGGCTTGGCGTCCAGTGCGGTCAATGTCTGCTTCGACTCCTACAACAACGGTGGCGAAAGCGCCGCGGCGATCACCGTGCGCGAAGGTGTACTCACCCTCGCCCGCGTGGATCTCCCGGCCCTGCCGAAGCTCAAATTGGGTGGCACTCCCGAAGTGCCGGATCTCACGCAGACGAGCGGATCGGCGACTCCTTACCGCGTCAGGGTGGGCTATACCGCGCCGGAGATCGAAGGCGACCCGGGGACGCTCTACGTCATGTTCAATGGCGTCCCGGTGCTCGAAGGAGTCGAGGTCAACCTGACTTCCGCCGGTGCGACCGACGAAAACGGGCTGTCCTACGTCGGCTTTAGCGGGCGGACCGGCGGTCTCTTCGAGGCCCACGACGTGACACGATGTTTCTACGTCCCGGGCGAGCCCGCGCCGCCCTTCAGGGAGTTGTCCTCCGTGATCACCCCCGGCAATCCGCCGTCCGTGAATCTGCAATGGACCTCGGGTGGCCAGCACACCTACCGCATCGCCTGGTCCACCGACATGATCAACTGGACGAATCAGATCCAGGGCAACATCGCCCCCAGCGGCACCGGCGTGAATACCGCCAATGTAAACTTCCCGCCCGGAGATCGGGTTTTCATCCGGGTGGAGGAAGAATAAGGGTCCGGCTCATCGGGCCGCCCCGCGCGGAGGAGGATTCTCCGGGGAGGTCTTCCTTCGCGCACATCCAGTAAAACAAATGCCGGCCGCTCTCCCAAGGGCGGCCGGCATTTTCGCCGGTGCCATATCGCCTCAAGGCGTCCCGGTGTTCGCTCCTGGCACGCGGAACGCCACCTTGTAGAAGCCTTTCGTCGCCTCCGCCTCGACATACACGACCAAGCTCCCTTCGGCAGTCGCCACATGCTTGTGCCGGTCCAGGGTTCCCGTCTGCGTCAGAGAGAAGGGCAGCGCCTTCCACTCCAGGTCCGCCAGCGTGGGGTTACCGTAGATCTCGTAGCAATAGCTGGTGTAAGCCGGGATCGTCAGCATGTACCGCACCGTCCCGTTCGGCCCGGCCACCGGCACTCCGGCGGCCACGAATCCTCCCGGGGCCGGATAGGTCGGCTCCACCGGCGTGTAGCCGCTCACGAAATCCCAGTTCGTATACACCTCGCCCGTGGTCGTTCCCTCCACCGCCGCGAAGTTCAGGAGGATCGCCGCCTTCTGTTCCGCCGTCAGCGAAGCGAAGACGTTGTCGTTCGAGTTCTGCGTGGCCCATGTCGCTCCCGTGTTCGAATACGCCGTCTCGTTCCATCCGGTCTGCGTGCAGGCGCGAGTCGTTCGTCCGGGAAGCGTGACGCCCCAGTGGAAGTGCCGCGTGCGACCGGTATACAGTCCCGCCTTGATCGTCCGGAATTTGAAGTAACCGGATGATCCTGTTAGAAATTGCCCGAAGCCCGCGAAATTCGCATCGCAGGCCGCGTTCCGCCCCGTGCCTGTCGAGTAGAGGTAGTCGCCCTCGTGGTCCGCGTGCCAGCACTCCACCAGCGCGTTTTTCACCGGGTTCCCGCTGGAGTCCAGCACCCTCCCCGTGACATAGGTCACGATTCCCGTCGCCGCCGTCAGGCTGTCCCCGAGCTGCACCAGATCGTTGTCCTTGTCCAAGGGAATGTCGTCGGACAGCGGATAGTAGGGGCCTTGCGTGACGATCGGCGACTGCGTCAGCGCTTCGGCAAGGAAGCCCGGCAAGGTGAAGCCCGCGGACGCGGCGGCCATGCTCTTGAAGAATCGGCGCCGGTTGACCGGAATATACACTGGCAGGGGTCGGGTCTCTTTCATGTCGGTTCGGATTGGAGAGGTTCTCTCCGCACCCGCATTTCGGGGCGGGATCGGGGACCGCCTGCTCCTCCGCCACTCGCATACCCCGCGAATGGCCAGGCGGCCCCCTTGGTTCCGGGTAATTTGTCTAGCAGAATCTAACGATCCGGCGGTGTCTCGCCGCGGGGTGGGGTTGGAGATCCGCCTGCTCCTCCGCCGGGACGTACAACGCCCCGGCCAGGCGGACCTCCAAATCCTCCACGGGCACCACCCTTGCCGATGCCGTCCAAAAGCGTCATCTCCGGCGTGGCGATCCTGCCGACTCGCTTTTCAAGTTCCTCCGCCATCAGACCACGGGTCCCGAAGAAGGCTGCGCCCATTCCGGCAAGGAAGCCGCGGCGGCGGGGAACCGGAAGATGGATCGGTCGGCTCATACGCTTCGTTTCGATGGGCGCACCTTAGCCTGCTCTCGATTAAGCCCGCGTTAAGCGTGGAAAAATTATCGGGAAATTTCGCGGGCGTGCCTTTCATCTTCCCTTAATCCAAGCTGTGCTAGCCTACCCTCCGGGCACCGCACGTGCCCGACCCTCATGAGGCTATTGATTGTCGAAGACGAACCCCGCTTGCTCCGTACCCTCGCCAAGGCCTTGCGAGAGGAAGGCTATGCCGTCGATACCGCGGCGGAGGGCGATGACGGTCTCTTCAAGGCCACCACCTGCGACTACGATGCCGTGGTGCTCGATGTCATGCTGCCGGGGATCGATGGCTGGGAGATCCTCCGTCGCCTGCGCGAGTCAAAGAGCACGCCCGTCCTCATGCTCACCGCCCG
>CBFGPU010000041.1:0-9877 GCA_965650715.1 uncultured Haloferula sp.
GGCTGCGGCGCAGCATCTCGATCGCCTGCTTTACCGTCTGGTTGGCGAAAACCCGGCCGATCCGGGTCGTCATGCGCCCGCCGGCGGTATCGTGGTCGTACTTGAGCAGGGAGCGGGTGAGCTCCTCGTCCTCGGGTCCCAGCAGCCCCAGGAAACGGAGCCGGGCTTCCTCGCCCACGTCCTGCAGGATGTCCACCCGGTCGTCGTCGGAAAGCTCGCGGAAGAGGACCCTCAGCTCGGAGGGGCTGAACGCGTCGAGGGCCTCCTCGATCATCGAATCCGGCAGCTCGACGATCATGTCCGCCGCCAGCGCCGGGCCGATGGTCTTCAGAAAGAGGGGGTGCTGCTCGCTGTCCAGCTCCTGGTAGGCCTTGGCGAGGTCGGCGTAGTGGGTTTCCTCCGCCAGCGCGCGGACGGCGCTCTGATCCTCCGCCTCCACCGCCCGGATCAGGTCGTCGTGGGGCAGGGTTGCGTCGTCGTCCGGCATGCCGGGAGTTTAAGCCCGCAGCGGCAGGAGCCAAGAGCGGAGAAAGGAGAAAAACCGGCACCTCGCACGACGGGGCTCCCCGGCCCGCCACCCGATTCGATCCCCGCGGCGATCCTACTAGTGATGCCGTATGTACATCAAGACCCCGGAGGATCCGTCGGCCTGCTCGGCGGTGCGTAGATCGGCTTCGGCAGGAAACCCGTTCCCGCATCGCCCTTGGCCTGTTGGTCGAGGATCGCATTGGCGATGGCACCGGCCATCTTCTCACGGTAGGCGGGATCGGCACAGAGCTTCGCTTCGGAGGCGTTGCTGAGGTAGCCGATCTCCGCGAGCACGCAGGGCACGTCGGGATTGCGCGTCAGCCGCAAGCGGCGGCGGACCATGCCCCGGTTGCCGGATTCGGAAGGCGAAACCGCCACCATGTTCCGGTGGATCCGCGTCGCGAGGCCGTGGCTGTCCACGCGCCAGTAGTAGGTCTCCGGACCGCGGATCCCCGCGCCGCTGGAGTTGTAGTGGAGGCTCACCAGGATCGTCCCCTTCTTGCCGCTCGCCCTCGCCGCTCTCACGTCCAGGTCGATGAATTCGTCGCCGTTCCGCATCAGCACCGTGCGGACTTTCCCGGAGAGCTGCCGCTGCAGCCGCTTCGCCGTATCCAGCGCGAGATCCTTTTCCCGCATCCCGGTCGTCCGGGAAACCGCGCCCGGGTCTTGGCCGCCATGGCCGGCATCGATGATCACCGTGCCGAAGCCCTTCGGCCCCGGCCGGTGGCCCCATTCGTCGGGGCTCAGGCTATTGCCGGGACCGGTCGCCGGACCGGAGCAGGCGGCAAAAACCAACACGGGCAGCGCGACAAGGAAGCGGAAACTCATGGCCGGATCATCGGCGATTGCCGCGGCATGGCCACGCAAAAACTTCCCCCGGTGACGCCTCCATTCCGCGGGAAAATCTGGTCCGGTACAAGCTTCCCGTCGGCCGCGACACACGTTAGACAACCGTCGTCCGCTCTTCTTTTTCCAGCCATGTCCTCCGATCCCCGCTTCATGCACCGCGCCATCGAACTCGCCCGCCTCGGGATGGCTTCCGGCGCCGGCGGTCCCTTCGGCGCGGTCGTGGTGAAGAACGGCGAAATCATCGGCGAGGGTCACAACCGCGTCGTCGCCACCAACGATCCCACCGCCCACGGCGAGATCGTCGCCATCCGCGCCGCCTGCCAGCACCTCGGACACTTCAGCCTGGAAGGCTGCGAAATCCACACCACCGGCGAGCCGTGCCCGATGTGCCTCGGCGCGATCCACTGGGCGCGGATCGGGAGAATCTACTACGGATTTAGTATTTCAGACGCCGCGGCCATCGGCTTCGACGACCGCGAATTCTACCGCCAGTTCAGCCTCCCCCGCTCCGAGCGCCACGTGCCCGCCGCCGAACTGGAGGGCGGGGAGGCCAAGCTGCTGTTAGGCGAATACATGGCCCTTCCCGGTCGGGTGGCCTATTGAGCCGCCCTCAAAACAACCCGAAGAACCACTTCTTCTTCGCCGTCCGCTTGTAGCTCCCGTCCCCCACCGACAACACCTTCACCTCGACCTCCGCGAGGCCCCGGTCCTTGAAGCCGATCTTCTTCGCCGCCCGCGGCGAGAGATCGATTACGCGGTCGCCGATGAAAGGCCCGCGGTCGTTCACCCGGCACTTCACGGACTTGCCGTTCTCCAGGTTCGTCACCTCCACCATGCAGGGCAGCGGCAACGTCTTGTGCGCGGCGATCAAGTGCCACGGCATCACCTTCTCGCCCAGCGAGGTCTGCCCGCGCTTGAGGCCGAAGAAGCTTGACTCGTCATACCACGAGGCCGTGCCGCTCTCGACATGATAGATCGCCTCCTCGACCCCCATCGGGTGGTAAGTCCCCCCGCGCACCGAGTAGGACTGGGTCATGTAGCCCCGGTAGTCGCCGCCCGGATAGGCGCAGGACCCCAGGAGCAAAAGCCATGAATGACGAATGACGAATTTCCGAATGTCGAATGGCTTGGGGAAAGCGTCCACGGCCTCCCCCGCGGGAAACTGGCCTTGCTTTTCCTCAAGACACTTCATCCGGCATTCGGGAATTCTGAATTCGTCATTTTCCCCTTACTTCTGCCGCTCGCGAATCAGCGGCAGCGTGCGGGCGACTTGCTCCTTCATCTCCTTGCCGGGCTTGAACTTCACCACGGCGCGGGCGGGGATCGGCACGTCCTTGTCCGGATCCTTCGGGTTCCGGCCGATCTTGGCCTTCGTCTCCTTCACTTGGAAGGCACCGAAATTGCGCATCACCACGGTGTCGCCACTGGAGAGGGAATCGGTGATCGAGTCGAGCGTCCGCTGGATCACGTCGAACACCTGCTGCTGGGTGAGGCCGGTTTCGTTGGAAATCTTGATGACGAGCTCGCGTTTGGTGATGGTAGCCATAGCTTTACGGGTGTGGTGATGGTGAAGGCGGCGCGGGGATTGGACACCATAGGAAAGGCTCTTTGTCCCGCGAAAAATCCAAAATCATGCGGAATCCATGCCAGAGGTGTTTGAATCGCCATTCACACTAGCAGTCGTCTTGAAATGCAGTTTTGCAACTTTCGCGAGCGCCTCCGGACCGTGTTTCGCGACCACCTCGCGGGCGGCCTCGACCACCGCGGCGGAGGCCCCCAGCGGCAGGGATACGCCTCCGGAGGTGGAAGTTTTCTCCATCCAATCGACGAATCTTTCCCGTGCGAGGATGGAAGCGGCAGCCACCGCGATGTCGGACTCCCCCTTGGTCCGCTGATCGAGCTGGATCTCCACCCCTGCCTGTTTGAGGGCGCGCGCCAGCACTTCCGGCCGCGCGAATTGGTCGCTCAAAGCCCGCGGGCAGGCCGGCCGCTGCACTGCTAGATTCGAGATCACCTTCGCATGCCCCCAGGCCAGCAGCCGGTTGAGGTTGCCGAAGGACGAAAACATCTCGTTGTAGCGCTCCGGCCCGATCGCGACGACCGAGACGGCGATTCCCGGCGTTTCGCGGATCCTTACCGCCAGGTCGCGGATCCGCTTGGCGCTCGCGATCCGCTTGGAATCCATCACCCCCGCGGCTTTCAGGGCCCGGGCCACGGGCGCGTCCGTGTAAACGCCGGCGATCACCAGCGGCCCGAAATAGTCGCCCTTGCCGCTCTCATCGATCCCGAAGTGCGGCGCGTACATTTCCGGGTCCAGCTCTTCCTCGTAGCCCAGCTTCGCCTCGCCCAGCACCTCCGGCTCTAGCAGGAAGCGGATGAAGTCCTCGGTTTCCTTGCCCTGGACCAATACCTTCGGCCCCTTGGCATAGACCGCCACGCTCAACTTCCCCTTCTTCGCCGCGTAAAGGGTGTACGGCTTCTCCTCGAATTCGTAGCCGCGCTCCTCCAGCACCTCCCGCAAGCGGGCGGCCTGGGCGGCGGTGAGCGGCGCGGTGTGCGAAGTCAGTGCCACGGGCGGGACGATCAAACCGCCAAGCGGCCCCGCGCGCCAAGGATTTTCCCGGATCGGCATCAAGTGCATTGGCCTTTCACCCCGACCGCATTCATCATCCCCCCGTGCTCAAGCCGCTCGCCCGCCAGACCCCGCTCGATGCGCCGGAGTCCTTCCGCGCCGCACTCCGCGAATGGTTCGGCCGCCACGGCAAGGACTACCCCTGGCGCCGCACCAGCGATCCCTACGCCGTCCTCGTCTCGGAGGTCATGCTCCAGCAAACGCAAATCGCCACCGTGCTGGGCCGCGGATTCTACACCCGCTTCCTCGAACGCTTTCCCGATGTTCCCGCCTTGGCCGCCGCGGAGGACGAGCCGCTCCTCAAGGCATGGGAAGGCCTCGGCTACTACCGCCGCGCCCGCATGCTGCGGGAGTCCGCCCGCGCCGTGCTCGCCCGCCACGGCGGCCGTTTCCCCGCGGACCCCGCCGCCCTCCTCGATCTTCCGGGCATCGGCCGCTACACCGCCGGCGCTCTCCTCTCCTTCGCCTTCGACTACCCCGCTCCCTTGGTCGATGGCAATGTCGCCCGGGTCCTCACCCGCCTCTTCGACCGCGCCGATCCGGTCGATTCCTCGCCGATGCAGAAATGGCTCTGGGAGACCGCCGGCCAACTCCTCGACCGCGATCATCCGCGCGCCTTCAACTCCGCTCTCATGGAGCTCGGCCAAACCCGCTGCCGTCCGGGCGTGCCCGATTGCCTCTCCTGTCCCGTCGCCGCGTTCTGCCGCACCGCCGAGCCCGCCGCGCTGCCCGTGAAGGCCAAGCGCCAGACCATCGAGGAGATCGACGAGCACGTGCTTTTCGCCCTCGACCGCGGCCGCCTCCTCATGTCGCTCCAAGGCAAGGGCCGCCGCGAGGGCATGTGGCGTCTTCCCGTTCGCGAGAAGGCCCGCATCGCCGCCCTACCCCTGCTTCACCGGCGCAAGTACGGCATCACCCGCTACCGCGTCAGCCTCCATCTCCACCACTGCCCCGCAGACCATCCCGCGGCCTCGCCCCGCCCCGGGGAGGAATGGATTTGCACCTCGCAACTCGCCACCATCGTGATCCCTCCGGCCGACCGCGCCGCGATCTCCGCGGTTCTTGACGGCGCGGAAGAAATCGCGTGAGAACCGGCCATTCTTTTGCTTCATTTTCTCCGGATGCTACTCTTCACCCGCCTGATCACGGCCGCCATGGCCGCAGCCCTCCTCAGCGGGTGTACCGTAACCCCGCCTGCCCCGCCGCCGGATCCCGCCGAACCGGGCCGGACCGTCTTTCGGCAGGCCGCCGCCCGCCTCACCGCGGTCGTCATCTCGGGCAAGGACGAACTCTCTCCTTGGGTCGAAAGCCGCTTCACCCAAGGTCAGGGCCCCGACGATGCCGACGGCGGCTCGGCGGTCCCCATCTCGCCGGACGGCTACTTCATCACCGCCGACCACGTGCTCTCCCGCTCGGAAGGCCGGAATGTTTTCGTCGTGCACGGCCAGCAGGGCGGACTCCGGGCCACGAGAGCCCGGATCGTCTGGCGCTCCGCCTCCACGGACCTCGCGCTGCTCCATATCCCGGTCGCGACTCCCCGCTATTACACTTGGACCTCACCGGACCGCTGGCTGCCCGCAGGCACCCCCGTGATCCATTCGGGCATCGCCACCGGCTTCCGCAGCGAGCCGGGAAAACTCGTCACCGGCATCCCTCCCGGCAAAAAGAACGGCACCCGCTTCAAGCACGACATCCCGCTCGAGCCAGGCGATAGCGGCGGGGCCGTCATCGATGCCCACGGCCAGCTCGTGGGCGTGAATTCGGCAGTGGAATTCCTCGTTCCCCTCGAGACCGCATTTTTCATTGAATCGGAAGCAAACCGTCCGAACGTGCGGGCATTGCAACGGCGGATCGAGGAAGACCGCCAGCGCAATAGCCACCTGATGCCCGCCGTAATGGTACCACCATGAAGCTTCTCCTGCTCGCACCGCTGCTGCTTGCCGCCTGCTCCCCGTTCGACGAGGAAATCGGGCGCTCGGAACGCGCTGCCCAGGACCGGATCATGCTGGTGCGGAATGCACCGGAGACCCTCGGCCACCGTCGGCTCGTCTACCAGTCGGCGGCGCATCCATCGCTCCGCGTATTCCTCCGTGACGAGGGCCTGCCCGATTTCATTGCGGAAACCTCCAGCGAGGACCGCCAGTACATGATCCTCTACTACCTGGACTCCATGTCGGCCTACTCCTGCCGCACCCGGCGGGGTGCCGATCTCCCCGTGGATGTCGCCGGCCCCTACAAGATGACCAAGCGCGAAACCGCCGTCCTGCGGGAACTTCAAAACGGCAGCGAAGACCGCGGGGACGGCCCCCGGGAACATTGAGAATTTTTTCCCTAAGAGATCGGCGGCTGGTTCGTTCCGGTCCTACCGATGAGACAAATCCTCCTCTTGCCCCTTGTGCCGTTCGCGGCACAGGCCCAGGACGCGCTGAAGCCCGTTATCGTCACCGCCTCCCGCACGGAAACCGCCGAAACGGACGTGCCCTACACCGTCGAGGAATTCGACGCGAAGTTCATCGAGGAAAACAAGCGCCGGACCCTCCCCGAGGCGCTCCAATTTACTCCGGGCGTCCTTGTACAAAAGACCGCTAATGGCCACGGCTCCCCCTACCTCCGCGGCTTCACCGGTCGCCAGAACCTCCTGATGGTCGATGGCGTGCGCATCAACAATTCCGCATGGCGCAGCGGCCCCGTCCAGTACTGGAACACCATCGATCCTTTTTCCATCGACCACGTCGAGCTGGTGAAAAGCCAGGGCTCCGTCCTCTACGGCTCGGATGCCATCGGCGGCACGATGAACGTCTTCACCAAGTCCTCGAGTTTCCGGAACGAGGCCGACGGCGAGTTCTTCAACCACGGTGCCGCTTACTACGAATACCGCAGCAATGGCGATGACTCGCACATCGGCCGCATCGAAAGCTCCTTCGGCATCGGCGGCCAGTATGGCGTGATGCTCGGCGTCTCCGCCAAGGACTACGGGGATATCCGCGACTCCGCGGTCGGCCTGATGCGCAACACCGGCTACCCCGAACAGGACCTCGATTTCCGCTTCGACATGGCGCTGAACGCGCAGACCACGCTCACCCTCGTCCACCAGCAGGTGAACCAGGATGCGATCTCGCGCTGGCACTCGACCGTCTTCAATCCCGGCTGGCAGCATTCCGGCCACGTCGCGCAGCCCGGCACCTGGCTTGCCCGCACCTACGACCAGGAACGCTCGCTGACCTACATCCGCGTGGAGCAGGAAAACGAGGACTCCGCCTTCATCAAGCGCTGGAACGCCACGGTCTCCTACCAGACGACCCGCGATTCGGAGGCCCAGTACCGCAGCTTCACCGACCGTCGTTACCAGATCGCGGAGATCGATACCTTGGGCTTCGACCTCTCCCTTGAATCCCCGCTCGGCCCCGGCAACCTCGTCTATGGTCTCGACTACTACCGCGACACCACCGAGTCGGAAGGCTACCGCCGCCGCGCCGCCCCGCCGCTGGCCTATGACCGCGCCACCCGCCCGATCGCGGATGATTCGACCTACGAACTCTTCGGCGCCTTCACCCAGTACGTCTTCAAGCCGGTCGACCGATTCGAACTGACCGCCGGTGCCCGCTACACCTACGCGAATGCCGAACTCGGCCGCTACTGGGACGCCGCCGCCGGCACCGACCGTTACGGTGCCGACCGCGATTGGGATCACGTCGTCGGCTCGCTCCGCGGCATTTACCACCTGAATGATTGCTGGAGCCTCTACGGCGGTGCCTCGCAGGCCTTCCGCGCTCCGAACCTCGATGACCTTTCCGGCAACCTCACCGCCCGTTCGGGCATCGCCTCCACCGGCTCGGTGGATGTGGAGCCGGAGGAATACATCACCTACGAACTCGGCACCCGCCACGTGACGGAGGACACCTCGCTGAATTTCGCCGCCTTCTACACGGACGTCGATGACCTGATCGTCGGCGTGCCCGTGACGGCGGGCAGCGGCACCACCGTGGCGACCAATGGCCGCGACGGCTACGTCTATGGCCTGGAGCTCGAAGGTGCCTGGCGCTTCCACCCGCAGTGGACCCTCTCCGGCTTCGGGGCCTGGCAGGATGGCCGCACTGAAACCAGCGCCTTCCTCGGCGGTCCCGTGGTGGACGAGCCCGGCTCGCGCCTCCTCCCGCTCACGGGCTCCGTCGCCCTGCGCTGGACCTCGCCCGCCGAGACCTTCTGGGTCGAAGGCCGCGTCCTCGCCGCTGCCGAAGAAAACCGTCTGAGCGCCTCCGACCGCGGCGACAACCAGCGCATCCCGTCCGGCGGTACTCCGAACTACATCGTTTACATGCTCCACGGCGGCTGGAAGGCCGCCAGCCACCTCGACCTCACCGCGGGCATCGAGAACATCAGCAACGAGGACTACCGCAACCACGGCTCCGGCCAGAACGAGCCCGGCTTCAACGCCATCGTCGGCGCGAAGGTCCACTGGTAATCCGTCTCACACCTTTAACCCCTGGAAATGCGAAGTCGCGGCACCCCGGTGCCGCGGCTTTTTCGTCGTTCGTCTCGTATTACGCCACAGCGCCCCGGGAGCGCGGAGCCACCGGCCCGCAGAAGCGGCGGTCGTGGCCGTCAGTTCATACGCTTCGAACGAAGGCAAACGTCTCCTACCAAGTCCCCCCTACCTCTCCTCCACCAAAATCTCCACCTCCTGCCTCACCCCGTTCCTCTTGTCCGTCGCCACCAGCACATGCTTCCCCGGAGTCAACCTCGCCATCGGCTCCGGCCTCCCCGCCTTCAACACCAGCGTGCCACTCGACCACTCCACCTCTCCCGGCAAATTCGTCGCCAGATGCAGCAATCCCCCGTTCGGCAACTCCGGATCTAACAAATACCGGCTCCCTTCCCTCGGTGCCAGGATCCGCAACGGAATCTCCGACGGCTGATCCTTCGCCAGCGCGAACTCCGACCGCCTCCGGTTGTGCTCCGATGCCAGCCATTCCGAGTACGACGCATCCAGTAGAATCCGTCCTTTCCCATCCCGATCCGTGCCGGAGGCTGACATCGGAAGACGATCCGACGGCACCAGGGTCACCACTCCCTTCCCCGCCCTCTTGCCGGTCTGTGGATCAACCGTAACCTCCACCAATCCCGCCGGCCGCTCAAGCCACACCGGCCCGTGCCCGCGATGCAGCCGCTCCATCGTCCGATGGAACACCGGCCCCGCCCCCGCCACCCCCGAAAGATTCTTCATCGGCGAGTTGTCGAAATTCCCCGCCCACACGCCCACCGTGAACTCCGCCGTGTAGCCCACGCACCAGTTGTCGCGGAAGTCCGAGGACGTCCCCGTCTTCGCCGCACAGCGGAACGGAAGCTCCATCGGCCCGCCCCGCCCGAACGATTTCGCCCGCGCCTCTGGGTCCGAAAGGATGTCCGCGATCAGATACGCCGCCTGCGGGTCCAGCACCACCTTCGCCTCGCATGGCTCGGCAGGGAAAAGCAGGGGAGCCCGATGCATCCCGCCGCTCGCCAGCGTCGCATACGCATTCGTCAGATCCAGCAATCGCACCGGAGCATTCCCGAGCGTCAGGCCCAATCCATACGCCCCGAAGTCCGTCCCGATGCTCTCCAATCCCAGCGCGAGCAGCAGCTCATGCAGCGGCCTCGGCCCCCCGATCTCGTTGAGCGCCCGCATCGCCGGCACATTCAGCGAGCAGGCCAGCGCCTCGCGCACGCTCACCGGCCCGCGGAAGGTACGGTCGAAGTTCTCCGGCGCGTCCAACCCCTGCTCGGTCCGGAACCGCGTGGGAATGTCCGCCACGATGGAAGCCGGATGTAGCCCGCCTTTCTCGAACGCCAGCAACCACGTGAAGGGCTTCAGCGCCGAGCCCGGCGACC
>CBFGPU010000042.1:0-9816 GCA_965650715.1 uncultured Haloferula sp.
TGAACGAGGGTCACGGAGTCCTTGCCTTCGGCGATTGCGTATTCGATCGCGGCGCGGACCAAGCGCTCGGTGCCTTCTTCCGACACCGGCTTGATGCCGAAGCCGGCGCTCTTCGGGAAGCGGACCTTCTTATAGAGCGCGGGGAACTCGTTCTTGAGGAACTTGCGGAAGGTCTTGGCTTCCTCGGTGCCTTCCTTGAACTCGATGCCGGCGTAGATGTCCTCCGTATTTTCGCGGAAGATCACCATGTCGGTGAGGTCGGGGCGCTTGACCGGGCTGGGCACGCCCTCGAACCAGCGCACCGGGCGCAGGCAGACATAGAGGTCGAGGATCTGGCGCAGGGCCACGTTCAGCGAGCGGATCCCGCCGCCGACCGGGGTGGTCAGCGGGCCCTTGATGCCGACGAGGTATTCGTCGAAGGCCTTCAGGGTATCGTCCGGCAGCCAGGCCTTGCCGATGTCCTTGGCTGTATCCTTGAACTTGTCGTAGGACTTCTCGCCGGCCAACACTTCGAACCACGAAATCTTGCGCTTGCCCTGGTAGGCCTTTTCCACGGCGGCATCGAACACCTTCTGCGAGGCCTTCCAGATGTCCGGGCCGGTGCCGTCACCTTCGATGTACGGAATGACGGGCTGATCCGGGACCTTCAGTTTGCCATCCTTGATGGTGATGCGGTCTCCGGCGGGCGGGGTCAGGTGTTCGTAGGACATAATGTCTGGAAAATCCGCGCGGAGTGAACAGGGCCGATCCGGTCCCGTCAAAAGCAATCCAAGCCCGGAGTCCATGATCCGCGCTCATTCCTGCAACGGGCGCGGAGCGGCTGTGAACAACTTGGGAAAAGCCGGTTTCTCCCCAATGGAAAAGGAAGCAGGCCGCGGGCCCGGAATACGGCCCTCAGTGTCATGCATTGGAAAATGCCAATCCGTGACAGAGCGATTTCCCCTGAAGCTTGTTCACGGACCAAACCTGTTGGGAGAAACCCTGAAAATCTTTCAATCCACTGATTAACAGTTAGTTGAAAAGTTACAAGAGTGTTACACACGGATTGTGCACAAGTTGTTCACAAAACGGCGAGGACCATTTGACCGCTCGCCGAGCCACCTGGAACCTTCTTACGAGGCGGAATTCGGGTAGTTCATCAGGGCGAGCACGCTCTCTGTGGAGGTTGTGAACAACTTGGGAATTGCCCCGCCTCGGGTGCAATTTTTTCAGAAGGACCGGCGTGACAACCCCGTCCCAGAACGGCCCCCTTCTCCCGCCAAAAACCGCAGGATTCCGCCAAAGATCTTCGCGATCACCACGAAGACGGCGACAAAACACGCAACAACAGCGAACAGCCCGAGCGCGACGATCCCCAGCAGGACCCAGAGAGGCCACCAACGGCGGTCGAGACGCAGGACGCGACCGCGCATCGAACTCCAGGCATCCGCGGCGCGATTCGGGGGAATTTGCCGGGACGGCGGCGGCGCGGGGCTGCCGTCGATTTCCAGGATTTCCGCTTCGAGAGTATCGGGCACGGCGCTCATCTTCGCCGATCTCGCGGCATGGGCAATTCGAAGTTTGGCCGGAAGTTGGAAGCGGGATCCGGTTTTGAGTGACGTTCCGGCAACTGGCGGCTAGACGACCCGAAGCATGGAATCATCAGCACGCGGACCTTCGTTGCGCCGAGGGAGCGCCTCTTCGCGATGTTCAGCGATCCGGGCGAGCTCGCAGAGTGGTGGGGACCCTCCGGCTTCACGAATACCTTCCACGAGTTCGAGTTCCGCCCCGGCGGGAAGTGGCGCTTCACGATGCACGGACCGGATCTGAAGGACTACGAAAACGAGAAGACCTTCCTCGAGATCGTGGCACCGGAGCGGATCGTCCTCGACCACACCGAGCCGATGCACTCATTCCGCATGAGCATGGACTATGAGCCGCTGGCGGACGGGAGGGCTACGAAACTCACCTGGCGGATGAACTTCGAAGACGGTGCCTCGAACGAAAAGCTCCGCGACTTTATCACGGTCGCGAACGAGCAGAACTTCAACCGGCTGGAGGCCCGCTTGAAGACGAAGGATTGAGTCACTCAGCCCTTGATCTCGAGCAGCATCTGCGGGTTATTCGGGAACTTCTTCAGGAAGTAGAGCAGGCGCTCCATCGCTTCCACCGGACGATGCCCCGAGAGGCCGCGGCGGATGAGGTGGATCTTGTGGAGCATGTGCTCCGGCAAGAGGAGTTCCTCGCGGCGGGTGCCGGATTTGAAGATGTCCACGGCCGGGTAGATGTAGTTCTCGGCGATCTTGCGATCGAGCACGAGCTCCATGTTGCCGGTGCCTTTGAACTCCTGGAAGATCGCTTCGTCCGCACGGCTGTTCGTCTGGATCAGCGCGGTTGCCAGGATCGTCAAGGAACCGGCCTCGCGGGTATTGCGCGCGGCGGCGAAGAGCCGGCGGGGAACTTCGAGCGCTCCCACGGTGATACCGCCGCTACCGATGCCCCGGCCATGCTGGCGGGCACCGCCGTTGTAGGCACGGGCAAGACGGGTGATGGAATCCATCAGCAGGAAGACATGGCGGCCGGACTCCACGAGGCGCTTGGCGCGCTCGATGCAAAGCTCCGCAATGCGACAATGGCTGCGCGAGCCTTCGTCGTTCGAACTGGCATAGATCTCCGCTCCCGGAAGGGTGCGGCGGAACTCGGTAACCTCTTCCGGCCGCTCGTCCACGAGCAGGATCATGAGGTGCATCGTTTCGTCGTGCAGCTCGCGCACGGCCTCCGCGATGTGAAGGAGAAGCGTCGTCTTGCCCGACCGCGGCGGCGAGACGATCAGGCCGCGCTGGCCGCGACCAACGGGTGCCATCAGGTCGAGCACCCGCGTGGTGAAACGCTCGGGAACCGTTTCGAGGCTGATGCGCTTGTTCGGATTCACCGCCTTCAGTTCCTCGAAGGAGGGCAGACGCTTCGCATCGTCCGGACTGAGATCGTTGATGGAAGTGAGCTCGACCAGTTGCTGGCCGCGCGAACCTTCCTGGGCCAGGCCGTGGATCCATACCCCCGGGCGCAAGCCATACCGGCGCACCATCTCCGGGGAAACGAAGACATCGTCGCGAGCCTGTTCGAAATTCTTCGAGGGCACCCGCAGGAAGCCGAAGCCCTTCGGCGCGAGTTCCAGCATGCCGTTCACTTCGACCTTGGGCCCGCTGAATGCCGGAGCTTTCTCGACCGGTTCGGCCTTGTCTCCCCCGCCCTGCCGCTCGGGACGCTCCTGTCTTTCGGGACGCTCCTGGCGCTCGCCTTGTGGCTCACCGCCACCACCCCGTCCCTCGCGCTCGCGTTCGCGGCGGCGCTTGCGACGGCGCTTGCGGCGCTCCCGGTTGGCTTCGGTGCGGTCCTTCGGTCCGTCCTGCTGGCCTCCTCCTTGATGGCGGTCGCCGCGCTGCTCGCGCTGTTCGCGGGGCACCCGGTGTTCGCGAGGCTCGCGCTCTTCACGGGGAGTTACCGGACCGCCCCCCGGCACGCGGCCGAATGCAGGCGGACGGTTCTCCGTAGATGGAGCGTCCTCGGACCGGCTATCCAAGGGTGCGGGAGCCGAAGTTTGCGGAGGAGCCGGCCGTTCTTCCCGCGGTGCGGAAACGGGCGGCTCGGCGATGGAGAATGATTTTTCTTCCGCGGCCGGCACCTTCTTGCGTGCGGCCTTCTTCGCCTTGGGTGCCGGTTTTTCGGGCACATCCAAGGGCAGCACGGCCTGCGCCGGAGCTTCCTCGACGGCTTTCGCCTGCGCCACCTTCTTGGTGGCCGCCTTCTTGGCTGCGACTTTCTTCGCGGCAGCCTTCTTGGCGGCTTTCTTCGCGGCCTTCTTGGCAGCGGGCTTCGGTTCGGCGGACGAGGTTTCCGCGGCGGATTCGTAGCCGGCGGTGTCCTGGGGCGTGTTATGGCTCATTCAAAAAAAGGGGGCGGCACCGGCGGATCTACCGGCATGCTCAGGTGTCGAGTGCCACGAGGACTTCCTCGGCCACTTCGAAATTGGTGAAAACGTTCAGGGTGTCGTCGTAGGCATCCAGCAGGTCGTAGAGTTTCATGACCTGCCGGGCGATCTCGGGATCGGCGACGAGCGAGGGATTCTGGGGTACGGAGACGAGCTTTTCGGAAGCGATGGTGAAGCCTGCGCCGCGGAGTTCAGCGGCCACGGCGGCGAGTTCGACCGGCGAGGTGAGCACGACATGCTCGGTCTCATCACTCTGGACATCGTCCGCACCGGCGAGGATCGCCGCTTCCATCATGCGGTCGTCGTCGATGCCCTCCGCCGCGATGCGGATCTCGCCCTTGCGGTCGAATTGGTAGGCAACGCTGCCCGGAGTGGCCACGCTGCCGCCGTTCTTCGAGAAAATCGAGCGGATGTCTGCGGCGGTGCGGTTGAGATTGTCGGTGGCGGCCTCGATCAGGAAGGCGACGCCCGCGGGGCCGTAGCCCTCGTAGGTGACTTCCTGGATCGCTTCGCCGCCCAGTTCGCCGAGGCCTTTCTTGATCGCGCGGTCGATGTTGTCCTTCGGCATCGAGACCGCCTTGGCATTGTCGACGGCGGCACGGAGCCGGGCGTTCATGCCGACATCCCCACCACCGGCACGGGCCGCGAGCGCGATCTCATGGGCGCACTTGCTGAACACCCTGCCTTTGATGACATCGACGCGAGCCTTGATGTGCTTGACCTTCGACCACTTGTTGTGACCAGCCATTCGCTTGAAAAACGGAAAAGAGCGGGAGCAGGACGGTGCGCGGAGGCGCGTGCCACTTCCCTGTTAGGAAAAACGTGAACGGATTTTGGGGAACGACGTGACCGGGTGTGGGGAACCCCTGCCAACTGCGAAACCTATCGCGGCAAGGTTTTCAAACCCGGAAGCGGCTGCAACACTCGCAACTGCCAACGTCCATCGGACTGGGAAGAAGTTTGCCCCTCCTTCCGCATTTGGCAAAGCAAAAATTTCGGACCTCTTTGAGACCCCCGTAAAACCTCAAGCAAGACCGACCGCGCGCCGGACCCGGTCCAGCACCGGGGCCGCCGCGGCGCGGGCCTTTTCCGCGCCCTTTGCCAGGACGGAGTCCACATGGCCGGGGTCGGCGAGAAGCTCCGCGCGGCGGGCCCGCATCGGCTCGAAGCGGGATTCATAGGCCTCCAGCAGGCGCTTCTTGAAATCGCCGTAGCCGATTCCCCCGCGGTCGTAATCCGCCTCCATGGCCGCGACTTCGGCGTCACCGGCCATCAGGCGGTAGAGGGCGAGAAGGGTCGAACTCTCCTTCGGCTTCGGCGCTTCCAGCGGGGTCGCGTCCGTCACCAGCTTCTTCATGATCAACTTCTTCGCTTCGCCTTCCTCGGCGAAAAGCGGCAGCGTGTTGCCGTAGCTCTTGCTCATCTTCTGGCCGTCCAAACCGGGCACGACGGCAGCGGCCTCGCGGATCATCGGCTCGGGAACGACGAGGGTGCCTTCGCCGTAGGCCTCGTTGATCTTTCCGGCCAGATCGCGGGTGATCTCGAGGTGTTGCTTCTGGTCCTTGCCGACCGGCACAAGCTGCGAATCGTATAGCAGGATGTCCGCGGCCATCAGCACCGGGTATGCAAAGAGGCCGTGGCTGGGGGAGAAGCCGTGGGCGATCTTGTCCTTGTACGAGTGCGCCTTCTCCAACTGGCTGACCGGACAGACGGTCGAGAGAATCCACGCCAGTTCGTTCACCTCCGGCACCGCGCTCTGGAGGAAGAAAACCGTCCGCTCCGGATCGAGCCCGCAGGCCATGAAGTCGATCGCCAGCTCGCGGGTGTAGGCGCGGAGCTCGTCGGGATTCTTGACCGTGGTCATCGCGTGGTAGTTGGCGATGAAGTAGAAGGCATCGCCCTCGTCCTGCAGACGCACGGCAGGCTCCATCGCGCCGAAGTAGTTGCCGACGTGAAGTTTACCGCTCGGTTGGAGCCCGGTCAGAATGCGCATGGGCGGGAAGATGGACAGGAGGGCGGCGACTGGTCAAGGGACACGGATTCCGACCGCGGTCCGGTGACGCCGGACCCGCCAAAACTCTTCGAAGGATTGCGCCCGGCCATGCCGGGTGAAAGGGTCACGGCATGAACCGACTCGCCGGGTCCACCATCCTCGTCACCGGAGCTTCCAGCGGCATCGGCCGGGCCTTGGCGGAAATGCTGGTCGAGCAAGGCGCGATGGTCCTCGGCGTGAGCCGGCGTCCGGGCGCACTGCCCGCAGGCGTGGCACCGATCGAAGCGGACCTGACCAAGCGCGAGGACATCCAGGAGGTCTTCCAGCACCTCGGCCGCATCGATGCGCTGGTGAATTGCGCGGGCGTCGCCTACCTCTCGCGGATCATCGATGGCAATCCCGCCGACTGGGAGGAGATGTGGCGCGTGAATGTGTTCGCCCTGACCCTATGCTGCCAGATGGCATTGCGGCACTTCCCGCGCGAGGGCGGCAGGATCGTGAACGTTTCCTCCATGAGCGGCCACCGCGTGCCGCCCACCGGAGGCTTCTACGCCCCGACCAAGTTCGCGGTGAGAGCCGTCACCGATGCCCTGCGCCTCGAACTCAAAGCCGCCGGCCTGCCGATCCAGGTCGCCTGCGTCTCCCCCGGCTTCGTCGATACTCCCCTGCTCGACCAATACTTCCGCGGCCGCGAAGACGTGCTGCGCAAGACCAAGGAAAGCATGACGATGCTCACGCCGGAGGATGTCGCCTGCGCAATCCTCACCATCCTGGACGCCCCTCCCCATGTGGAGATCGGGGATATCCTGCTGAGAAGTTCGGACCAAAGGATGTGAATGGAGACGCTCGCGGAGATTGAAGAGTTCCGCCACCCCGGGAGCGCGCCCCGGTCAAGGTAAGTCGCCGTTGAACGTCTTCACTGCATGCTCGGCTGGAAATTCCCGCCCTGCAGCCTCGCCTTGGCGTCCCCCACCAGGAAGAGCGAGCCGGCCACGAGGATCGGGCCTTCCGCGAGCATCGCGGCGTCGAAGGCGGCATCGAAGCCGGTATGGCATTCGTACGGCGGGGCTCCGGCAGGCAAGCTCGCGGCAAGTTCCTCCACAGGCAGGGCCCGCGGGGTATCGACCGGACAAAAGTGGATCCTTGACGCCACGGGAACGAGCAGGGCGAGGATGCCACTCACGTCCTTCGCAGCCACGGCGCTGAAAACGAGCACCGCCTTGCGGTCGCAGTACTGTTCGCGCCAGGTATTCGCCAATACCTCGGCCCCCTGGGGGTTGTGTGCCCCGTCGAGGATCACCTCGCGCCCTGCATGGGAGAAGATCTCGAAGCGTCCGGGCCAGCGGACCGTCGATAGCCCGTGATGCACCACCCCGTAGTCGAGATGGATGCCCGCGGCGTGAAGACATTCCAGCGCGAGCGCGGCATTCCAGCGCTGGTGGGCTCCCGGCAACGCGACCGGATAGCCTTCCAGCGGAGCCTCGATGAAGCGCAGCGGCGAGCGGCGTTCGTTCGCCTCTTTCTCCATGACACGTCGCACCCCGCTTTCCTGCGGCGCGCAGATGGCCGGCTTGCCCTCCACAAAGATCCCGGCCTTCTCGGCGGCGATCTGTTCGATCGTTTCGCCCAGCCACTGCATGTGATCGAGACCTATTGGCGTGATGGCACAGACGTCCGCCGGTACCGCGGTGGTCGCATCGAGTCGTCCCCCCATGCCGGTCTCCAACACGATGATCTCACAATCCCGCTCGCGGAACCAGCGCATCGCCAGCACCAGGGCGATCTCGAAGAAGGTCGGATGCGGGTCCAGCGTGGCGCAAAGCGCGCGCAATTCCGTGAGCATCGCCGCGCAATCCTCCTCCGGGATTTCCACGCCCGAAACGCGGATCCGCTCGCGGAAATCGATGAGATGCGGCGAGGTGAAGAGGCCCGTGCGGTTCCCCGCGGCACGCGCCACCGCATCGATCATCGCGCAAGTACTACCCTTCCCGTTGGTCCCGGCCACATGGATGACCTTCACCCCGTGATCCGGATAGGCCAGATACTCCTTGAGCAAGCGCCGCGGCCCGTCCAGCCCGAGCTTGATCCCGAAGAGCTGGGTGGAGAACAGCCAGTCGATGGATTCGGAGTAGGTCATGGGGAGTCCGGGGGAAGGTTGCGACCCATTCCAAGCGACGGATGTAGCAATCGATGTCTCACGACGACGATCCAAATGGCCGAATTCTGCCGATCGATCCGATGAACCACCGACCACGGCAGGGTCCTGAACAGGGCCTTCCGAAACAAGTCCCCCACGGGAAACCCGAACTCGGGATGCCTTGCGGGTTTTGCAACCACTCCTTCCAACTCCAACTCGAAGCGTCTCGCGGTGAGAGGGGACCTCTCCTCCAGGTAGGCAATAGTCTCCCGGACATCGCCAATCGCGTCTTCGATGTAGCGGATTTCCATCCTCAACGTCGAAGCGACTTCATCAAGTCTTCGTGAGTCATCCAAGACCCGCCTGCTGACTCGAACTTGCTCCAACGCGCCTCAGCCAATTCGAGCAATTCCGCATCTTCGTCCGACTCTTGAACGCGGGCGAGAATCTCTTCGGCGACCGCCCTGCGTTCCGCGGGATCAAGCGCCATGATCTTCTCAAGAAGCTCCATTCCCGTTTCACTCATGGCACCTAAATAGCACGGTATTCCGACCGCGTCCATCCGCCTCACGCCGGCATCATGTAGCCGAGCAACTGGGCCAGCTTGTCCCGCAGCTTCGTGCGCGGCACGATCGCATCGACCAGGCCGTGCTCGAGCATGAACTCGGCGGTCTGGAAGCCCGGCGGCAGGTTCTGGTGGGTCGTCTCCTTCACCACCCGCGGGCCGGCGAAACCGATCATGCACTTCGGCTCGGCGAGGTTGATGTCGCCGATGGTCGCGAAGGATGCGGTGACCCCACCCGTGGTGGGATGGGTCATCACGGAAATGTAGGGCAGTCCGGCCTCCGAGAGACGGGCGAGCGCGCCGCAGGTCTTGGCCATCTGCATCAGCGAGAGCATGCCTTCCTGCATCCGCGCGCCGGAGGATGCGGAAACGATCACCACGCCGCGCTTCTCGGCGATCGCCAGTTCCACCGCACGGGTGATCTTCTCACCGACCACCGAGCCCATCGAACCGGCGAAAAACTTGAAATCCATCACCGCGATCATCGCGGGAGCGCCGCCGATGTTCAGGCGCCCGGTCACCACCGCATCGTCGAGGCCGGTCTTCTCGCGCATGCCGCCGACTTTCTCGCGGTAGTTGGAGAACCCGAGCGGGTTGGCGGAAATCATCCCCTGCTCGGTCTCCGCGAAGCTACCCGGATCAGCCAGCAGTTCGATCCGCTCGCGCGAATCCATCAGGAAGTGGTAGCCGCAGTGGTGACAGGTCTGCAGGTGCTGCTTGAGCTCCAGCTTGTGGAGCATGGCCCCGCAGTCGGGACACTTGGCCCAGAGGCCCTCCGGCATGTCATCGCGGCCGCGGCCGGGGCGAAGGGGTGGCTTGTTGAAGATGCCCATGGATTCGTGAGGCGCGACGCTAACCGCGCATGACAGTGACGACAACCACCTTTTGAACTCCTTCGCGGCGCAAGATGCGGGCACACTCCCCGGTGGTTGCGCCGGTGGTGAAAACATCGTCCACCAACAGGGCTCCGGCCGGGCGTTCCTTGAAGAAAGCCCGGCCGGCGCGGGAAATATCGAAGGCTCCGCGCAGGTTCTTCAGGCGCTGGGCCCGGCTCAGCCGCGTCTGGCTGTCCGTGCCGCGCCGCCGCAGCAGCCCCTTGAGCAAAGGTAGCCCGGTGAGGCGGGACATCGGCAGGGCGATTTCCTCGGCCTGGT
>CBFGPU010000043.1:0-9690 GCA_965650715.1 uncultured Haloferula sp.
TTGAGCTTCAAGCCGCGGTCGCGGCGGCGGCGGGCGAGGTCGGCAGCGACGACGACGAGCAGCTTCTCCTGTTCGCGCGGGGAAAGGTGCATGGCGCGGGGTCAGAGCGCGGCGATGAGGGCGAGCGAACCGCCGAAGGCGACGGCGGCGGCAATGCGGACCTTGCGGTTCGAATGGAAGCGGAAGACGGCGATGGCGGCAACCGCGACGGCCATGAGGCCGATCTCCAGAAAGCCGTGGAGGTGGAGATAGTCGGCGCGCACTTGGTCGAACTCGTCGTCCTCGCCGGGCGGATGATAGTGGCCGGGGTGAGCGAAGGCGATGGCAGGCAGGAAGGCGATCAGCCGGGTGAGCTTCTTTCGGATCATGATCAGACGGAGAGGTATTCCTTGATGAGGTTTTCGCTGAGTCCGCTCATCGGACCATTCGCGGCAACCCGGCCGCGCTCGAGAATGCAAAAATCGTCTCCCAGCTCCTTGCAGAAGTCCAAGTACTGCTCGACCAGAAGGATGGCCATCTCGCCCTCCTCCCGCAGCATCTTGATGGCATCGCCGATCTGGTCGATGATGTTCGGCTGGATGCCCTCGGTCGGCTCGTCCAGGATGAGCAGCTTCGGGCGGGTGAGCAGGGCGCGGCCGATCGCGAGCTGCTGCTGCTGGCCGCCGGAGAGCATGCCGCCTTTGCGGGGGAGGAACTCCTTGATGATCGGAAAGAGCGTGAAGACGCGGTCGAGTTCCGCCTTCTTCGGCTTGCGCCCGCGGGCGACGGTGCCCACGTGGAGGTTCTCCTCGACGGTGAGCTGGGGAAAAATCTCCCGTCCTTGAGGCACGAAGCCCAGGCCGCGCAGGGCACGTTTTTCCGGGCTGAGGCGGGAGATGTCTTCGCCGGTGAAGATCACGCTGCCGCTGTCGGCGGCCATGAGGCCGGTGATCGCCTTGAGGGTCGTGGTCTTGCCGACACCGTTGCGGTCCATGAGACAGAAGACCGTCTTCGGCCGGATCTCCAGGCTCACGCCGCGCAGGATGCGGCTGCCTCCGATCGAGACGGACAGGTCGGCGACGGCAAGCGAAGGCGCTTCGATGGAGGTGGCGCTCATGCGGCTTTCTTCTTGCGGCCGAGATAGACCTCGATGACGCGCTCGTCGTTCTGGACCTTGTCGACGGGTCCTTCGCAAAGGACGTTGCCCTGATGGAGAACCGTGACCAGACGACCTTGGGAAATCTGGCGGACGAAGGTCATGTCGTGCTCGATCACGACGATGGTGTGTTTGCCGGCGAGCGACAGCAGCAGTTCGCCGGTGCGGTGGGTTTCCTCATCGGTCATGCCGGCGGCCGGTTCATCGACCAACAGGAGTTTCGCGTCCTGGGCGAGCAGCATGCCGATTTCCAGCCACTGTTTCTGCCCGTGCGCGAGCGAGCCGGCTTTGGCGTGGCCCCTTTCGGTGAGCTTGATGGTGGTGAGGATCTCATCCATCCGCTCTTCCTGGTCCTTGCGGACACGGCCGAAGAGCGAATGGAAAATCCCGCGCGATCCGGCCAGCGAGAGCAGCAGGTTTTCCCGCACGGTGTGGTCCACGTATACGGTGGGCGTCTGGAATTTCCGGCCGATGCCGAGGCGGTAGATCTGGTATTCGTTCATCTTCAGCAGATCGTGCGTCTGCTCGAAGTGCAGCGTGCCGCTGTCGGGCTTGGTGCGTCCGGTGATGAGATCGAGGAAGGTGGTCTTCCCCGCGCCGTTTGGCCCGATGACGGTGCGCAGTTCGCCCTTTTGCAGCACGAAGTTCAGGTCGCGGATCGCCTGGAATCCGGAGAAGGACTTGTTCAGTCCCTCCGCGGCCAGGAGGTAATGCTGCATGCTCATTCGGTTTCGGCGGCGGGGTTGAGGAGATCGTCTTCAGCGGCGGCGAGACGCCGGCCCTCGCGGCGTGCGAGCCATTCGCGGACCTGGCCGGGCAGCCCGACGATGCCCTTCGGCATGAAGAGGACGACGAGCACGAAGCTCGCGCCCATGATGATGAGCCAATAGTCCGGATACTTCGTCGTGGCCCAGCTCTTGAGGTAGTTGACGAGGATCGCGCCGATGATCGGGCCGACCAGGGTCCCGCGGCCGCCGACGGCGACCCAGACGACGGCTTCGAGCGACTTCTCGGTCATCATCTCGCTCGGATTGATGATGCCCACCTGCGGCACGTAAAGCGCTCCGCCCACCGCGGCGATCATCGCGCAGACCACGAAGATGAAGAGCTTGAAGTTGGCCGCCGAGTAGCCGGAGAAGAGCACGCGGTTCTCGCTGTCGCGGATGGCGCGCTGGATCAGGCCGAAGCGCGAGCGCGTCAGCCATTTGCAGCCGAGGAGCACGAGCACCAGGGTGATCGCGGAGGCGATGTAGAGCAGCCGCTTGGTCTCGCCGGAGCGGAGGTCCTCGCCCAGGATGGTCCGGAAGTCGGTGAAGCCGTTGTTCCCGCCCATCTTCATCTCGTTCCGGAAGAACATCAGCGCGGCGCCGTAGGTCAGCGCCTGGGTGAGGATCGAGAAATAGACGCCCTTGATCCGCGAGCGGAAGGCGAGAAAGCCGAAGATCCCCGCCAGCACGCCGGGGACGATGACGACCATCAGGGCCGCGAAGGGGAAGGAGTAGAAGGGCTTCCAGAAGGCCGGCAATTCCTGATAGCCGAGGAAGACCATGAAGTCGGGCAGGTCGCTCTTGTAGGCCCCCAGTTTCCCGATCATCAGCATGAGGTGCATGCCGAGCATGTAGCCGCCGAGGCTGAAGAACAGCGCTTGGCCGAGGCACAGCAGGCCGGTGTAGCCCCACAGCAGGTCCACCGCGATGGCGAGGATGGCATAGCAGACGTACTTCCCCCAGGTATTGAGCGTGAAGTCGGAGACGAGGCCCGCGGCATTGAGCGACGGCATCACCACCACGAGGAAGAGCGCGATCGCGGCGAGGAGGAGATTGGGGCCCTTGGCGGAGAGCGCGGTATTCATCAGTCGAGGCTTCGGGAGCGGGTGGCGAAGAGGCCCGAAGGCTTCCACTGGAGGAAGAGAATGATGGCACCCAGCACGAGGATTTTCCCGGTGACGGGATCGCCGAGCGTTTGCTGCAGCGACTGGTCCGCCATGCCGATGCCGAGGGCGCTGATCACGGTGCCCATGATATTTCCCACGCCGCCGACGACGACGGTCATGAAGGAATCGACAATGTAGTTCTGGCCGAGGTTCGGGCCCACATTGCCGATTTGGGACAGGAAGGCTCCGGCAAGGCCGGCGAGGCCGCTGCCGAATGCGAAGGTCATCATGTTCACCCGCTCGGTCCGCACTCCCATGCACGCCGCCATTCCCCGGTTCTGCATCACGGCACGGATCAAAAGGCCGAGCGAGGTCTTGGTCAGGACCAGCCACGTTGCGAAGATGATGAGCACGGCGAAGAGGATCACGAACACGCGGTTCCAGCCGAAGACGATGTCGTTGAGGGTCCAGTTGCCGGAGAGGTAGGCGGGGCTTTCCACCTGCACGTTGTTCGCGCCGAAGACGAGGCGGAAGAGCTGCTGCATCACCATCGAGACCCCCCAGGTGGCGAGCAGGGATTCGAGCGGCCGTTTGTAGAGGAACCGGATGATCCCGCGCTCCAGGAGGAGGCCGACACCGGCGGCGGCAAGGAAACTCGCGGGGATGGCGACGAGGAAGTAGAGTCCCCAGGAGCTGCCGGTCAGGTTCATCCCCGGGATGTTGATCGCGATGCCGAAGGGCGACATGTTGATGCCACCGGCGAAGAGGTTTTGGACCAGATAGGTGGTGTAAGCGCCGACCACGATGAGTTCGCCGTGAGCCATGTTGATCACGCCCATCAGGCCGAAGGTGATCGCCAGGCCGATGGCCACGACCAGCAATACGCTGCCGAGGGAAAGCCCGCGGAACAACGTGCCGGCGGAGTTCACGAAGGAGATGTGGCTGTCGATGTCGCGCTGGGCCTTGTCGCAAGCGGCGGCCAGGCTGCTCTGGCCGGCTGCCTCGGCTTCACCCCGGACGGTCTTGATCGCTTGCTGTGAGGCGATCGAGCCCATTTCTCCCAGTTCCGCCACCGCCGCCTGGCGGATGGCGGGGTCGGGGGAGCGGAGTTCGAGCATGGCCATGGCTTCAGCCAGGGCGGCCTTCACCTTGCCGTTCTGTTCCGATGCCGCAAGCTGCTCGAGCAGCGGCAGTTTGGCGATATCCTGCTCCAGCCCGGTATCTTGCACGGCGCGGAGGCGCTTCCCGGGGTCGGGTGAAGAGAGCGCCGCCCGGTCGGTCACCCCCTTCATGACGCGGCGCAACGACGAGTCGGTGTCCGCCATGTAGAGGTCATCCCTTTTCATCCGCACCGGTGCGCCGTCGGCACCCTTCACGGCCTCGCCCGTGACCAGGGAAGTCAGGGCAAACCGTTCGTCGCCGTCGGGCTCGCCCTCGAGCAGGACCGCCAGGTCATTTCCCTCGGCGTCCTGATACAGGAAGATCTCGCCTTCCTTCCACTTCGCCAGCCAGCGCGTTACCTCCTCGGGATCTCCGGTGGCGAGGCCCGCCACGAGCTCCTTCTGCAGGTCGGCATCGGTCTGGACGGCGGCCTCGGCCACGATCTCCCGTGGAGACCGGGAGGTGGATTCCGCGGCGGCGAGCGGAAACGCGAGCATCGCGGCAGCTCCCATCAACCAACGGAGATGACAGCCGAATCCACCGTTTTTCCCTGGCGACACAAGCGGCATGGCGAACTCGAGCAAAAGCACCTGCCGTGCCACCCGGCGTGCAGCTTGCCGGAGAGTGGGACATCGCCTCAGGGTGCTGTCATTCGCCCGGCTTCCCGGAGGAGGATGCGGGCGACCGACCAGGAGAACCGCGTGCCCGGCAGCGGGCGTGCGGATTCCGCCCCGATGGAGTTCCTCGCCGGCGGATAAGGATCCACGACCTCGTTACGAAAGGCATCGTAGTTTTCCAAGACCCACCCGGGGCGGCGGGCGATGACGGGCCCGTCGTGAAGTCGGATTTATCCGCGGGCGGACCGGATCAGAGATCCAGCTCCACCGACTTGAGCGCGATATACAGGGAGTTCGACCGCTCCAGCCGCGGCTGCAGCGCGGCCTTTTCCGTGGCCAGCCTGCGTCGCACCTCCAGCAGGCTGCCGGAGTAATCGCGGAAGAGAAAGCGGATCGCCTCGCCGTGGTCCGCCTTCAGGCCCTCGGTGAAAGTGGGTGCCCCGGCGAGCAGGCGTTCGCGGTAGCCGGCGGCGATGCGGGCGGCGCTGATCCACGAAACCAAGGCGGCGAAGAAGAAAACGATCAGCGCGGAAATCAGCAGGATCACCGCGAGCTGCTGCGAAACGAATGTCCCGCTGGCACCTGCCGCGATCACGAGGACCAGCCCGATCGCCGTGAACCCCTTGAGCGAGGCATTCCGGCGCCGCACCAGCGGATCGAGCACGCCGCGCACCCGCAGCCCGGCCAGCGCTTGCGGGACCGCCTTCTCCAAGCGGGCCACGAAGCGCGCGATCACGCCCTCGCGGTGAACTCCCGCCACATCGCAGGGACCGGGCTCGAAGCCCATCCGCTCCTTGACCCGCGGACGGACCGTCTCCCAATGCGCGGAACAAGCGTCCACGAGCCGCGCCGCATCGTCCTTCGCGAAGCCGGTCGCGACTTCCTGCATCCGCGCGGCGAAGCGTGCCTCGACCCCCGCCGCGGTGCCATCCCCGGTGAAGAGCCGCGCGAGCGAACGCCACCAGCCGAGCTTCGCGCGCAAGTGCCGCACCACCGCATCCACCTCGCTGCGGTAGCGCTTCAGCGCCTCGCCCAGCGCCTGGGTCGCGGCCTCCAGCGAGTTGTCGCGCAGCGAATCCATCTCGCGCTCGATGTTGCCGAGGAAATAGGCGTCGTCCTCCATCCCGCGGCGCTGGCCGTCGAAACGGTTTTCCAGCCGCCGCAGCGTGCGGGCCGCATGATGCCAGGCGTCGTGGAGGATCTGGCGGCGGTCCATCGACTCGCAGATGCGCTCGGAGATGAAGTGCTCGATGTCCGAGAAGCGGCTCGCCCGCCAGGTCTCGCGGTCGGCGTGGTTCGTCTGCTTCGCCTCCAGCGCGTGGCGGGCGGCGACCGGGAAAATGGGCAGCACCTGGCCGAGCCGCTTCAGCGAGAGATCCCGCATGTGTCCGAGGATGATCGGGATGTCCTGCGGCTGCTTCAGGTCGATCCGCTGCACCACCAGCGCCGTCCGCGAAAGGGCCTCCGGGGAGAGCCGCGACACCGCATCCCAGGTCGCCGCCGTCCACGGGTTTTCCGCGGTGAAGACGATCAGGATCAGGTCCGCATGCTCCAGGAAGGGCTCCGCGATCTGGGCGTGGCCGTTGATCTTGCTGTTCGTGCCCGGCGTGTCCAGCAGGTCGAAATTGCGCAGGTAATCCACCGGGCGGCGCGCCTCGACGAGCTGCGGCTCGACCACGTGGTCGGCCTCGGCCCCGTGGCGGTAAAGGCGGACCTCCGTGGTGAGGGGCAGCGGACCGGCGGGACACAGTTCCTCGCCGGCCAGCGCGTTGAGCAGCGAGGATTTCCCGGAATTCACCTCGCCGATGGCGGCGATCAGGATGGGCCGGTGCAGCACGGGAGCCGGGCGGTCCGGTTCTTCCTCGAGCGCAACCTCGCGGGCGAGATCGCCGATCCACTCCAGCAGTTCCGAGAGGCGGTCGCGAACCGCGAAATATCTTTCCCCGGGCATGGTCAAGGCTGAACCTGCCCGCGTGTCACTGGCCGGCCGCGATCGGGCCGGTGGCCGGAGCAGTCGCCATGGCGAGCAACTGCGAGACGGTCACGAACTTGTAGCCCTTGCGGAGAAGGCCGTCGAGGGTGGCGGGCATGGCATCCACGGTGCCGGCATGAAGGTCATGTGCCAGGATGATGGCCCCCGGCGTGGTGCCGGCATGGATGCGGGAGGTGATCACGGAGGCACCCGGGCGCTTCCAGTCGAGCGGGTCCACCGACCACATGATCGTGGGGTAGCGGAGCTCGGCGTGGATCCACTCGCGCTGGCGCTGGAGCAGGGCGCCGTAGGGCGGGCGCATCGTGCGCGGCTGCACGCCGGCGGCGCGGGCCACCGCATCGCGGCACTTGGTGAGTTCGTCCCGCACCGCGGAATCGCCCAGCTTGCTGAGGATCGGGTGGGTGTAGGTGTGGTTGCCGATCTCGTGGCCTTCCGAGACCGTGCGGCGCAGCACGTTCGGGTAGAGGTCCACGTTCCGGCCGATCACGTAGAAGGTCGCCTTGATGTTCCGCTCGCGCAGCATGTCGAGCAGGCGCGGGGTGTTGGCGGGGTGCGGGCCGTCGTCGAAGGTCATCGCCACATAGGGCTGGCTGACGGCGACGCGGGAAAACGTGATCCCGGAGGTCGGCCCGCCGGAGGGCAGGTTGATGTTCGGGTTCCGCGGCACCGGGCCCTGCACCTTCGGGGTCCGGTAGCCGTTGTTCGGGCCGGTCTTGGTCGGGGTGGCAGCGCCCGGATCGGCCTTCGCCTGCTCGGCCTCCTTGCCGGAGATCATCGAGCAACTGCTGCCCATCACCGCGGACAGGGCGATGAACCCGCGCCGGGAGAGATTCGGCATCAGGGACTCGTTCAGGTCGGGGGAGGCGGAGGAGAGGAGCTTGTATCCCAGCGTTTCGAGCGGATTTTTCATGGATAGCGGCGACGTGGCGGGTCGGGCAGGGCAGGGGAAGTCAGCGCCAGATTACCGCCCCCCATGCGCTTGTCACGCCTACATTTCCAACAGCTTGATGGGTTGAGTTGGTGAAGGATTTGTCTCTTTGCCCGGTCCGTGCCACGGCCATTTCAATGGTCCGGGAGCGAGCGCCGGCCTCCCGATTCCACCCAGATCACCGCCTCCCGCATCACCGCCGCGGTTTTCCGGGTCCGCGGGAAGGCAGCGGGAGAGCCGGGCGACCGGGCAGACCCCGTTTGGACCGCGGTCTGCCCGGTGCCATGGCGGGGGGAATCCTACAGGGTGCCAGCGGCGCGCTGCACCACGGTGTCGATCGCGATGATCCGCCGGTCGTGTGGATTGAAGCCCGGCCGCGTATGCCGGAAGGTCTCGCGGAGGACGCTCGCGTCCCTCATCTCCGCAAACCGGAAGTGCTGCCATCCTTCCTCCGGCGAGAGCTGCCAGCCGCAGAGGACCAGGGCCCGGGTCTTGATCGCGTTGCCGAGCAGGTGGGGCTCCGCGATCACGTCCATCTTCCGATACTTGAACTGGATGAGACGCCGTTCGCGGATGGCGTGGCGAACCTCGTCGAGGGAGGCGTAGGACAGAGCGGACATCGGAGGAAATCAGGGAGAGGTTTCAACGCCGAGACATTCGTGGAGGAGGTCCGCCTGCTGCTTGGTTTTCTCCGCCAGGGTGCCGTAGTAATGGGAGGACTTCTTGAACTCCTTGCGCTGGATCGGTGTCAGCCCCGGCAGCTTCTCGCCGATCAGGTAGGCGTGCGCCGAGCATTCCTGTTGCAGGCCGGCGACAGAGTACATCATCGTCGCGATCACTTCGACAAGGGTGCGTTGATCCGTTGTCATGGCTCTTCCCATTAGCCCCCGTTTACGGTCCTTCGCAAGAGTGTTTAGCGCCCAAGTCGGCGCGATGGGCTCTAAGCAAAAAGCTCAGCCTTTGCCGAGATTATCAAGCGATGCTTACCGGTGGCCCGCTATCCTCCAAGGGGCAAGATGCGCACCTTGCAAATGCATCGCGCAAAGCGCATCCGAACCCGGAATTTTTTGCAGGGTGGCGGCGTGGCGGAATCCTTGGAATTCATGCGGCCCCGGGCTCGAGATGCTTGCCCGGCACTGCCTTTGCTGAAAGCCGGATTACCATGAAACCCATATCATGCTTGCTCGCCCCCCTCGCCGCGCTCTCGACCTTCGGCAGCGCCATCGCCGGGATCGATACCTCCGTGTTCACCACTGCGGACATCGACCTCTCGGGTAGTCTCAGCACCTCGGAGTTCAATACCACGCTCGACCTCGGCCTGAGCGCCCGGGCGCAAGCCCGCGCTTTCCGCGCGGCGGATGCGAACCGCAACGGGACCATCCAGTTGAACGAGTTCCTGCTCTTCGAAGGAACCCTGGACCCGAACAACCGGCTGGAGCGCCGGTTCTACCTCGCGGATGTCGGAGTGAACGGGGAGCTGTCCTTCGAGGAGTTCACCACGACTTTCCGCGCGCGTTTCTCGCTGGTGAACATCCGCCGTCTCTTTCTGCGCGGGGATGTGAATGTGAATGGATCGCTCAGCTTGGAGGAGTATCTCAATCTCCGCCGCGGGCTGACGCCGCCGGGCGAGCAGTATACGATCTTCGAGCTGGCGGACTTCGATGGCAATGGCGAGGTGACGCTCGCGGAGTTCGGCCACTGGTTCCCGCAGACGGCTTCGGATGTGGCGATCGGGGTCCGCTTCGGGCGTCTCGACGTGAACCTGAACGGAACCCTCACGACGAGCGAGTGGAACCCGGGTGTGCCTGACAATTGAGCCTGACGTTCCCGTCCATGGCGGAAGCGATAGGGAGAGGGGGCGCTCGTGTCCCGGCGGGGGCGCTCCCTCAAGCGGCGCATCCAGCGCCGCCACCCGACTCGTCCATGCCGGGGGTGCGGGAGGCATGCCGCCGCCAGCGCGAGGCATGAGGAAAAGGCGTCCCC
>CBFGPU010000044.1:0-9646 GCA_965650715.1 uncultured Haloferula sp.
GGTCCTCTATCCTCTGTGGGCGCAGGAAAACTGAGGGGTTCAATTCCTAGTACGAGAGGACCGGAATTGACGCACCTCTGGTGCACCGGTTGTTCTGTCAAGAGCATGGCCGGGTAGCTATGTGCGGACGAGATAAGCGCTGAAAGCATCTAAGCGCCAAGCTCCTCCCAAGATGAGTTTTCCCTGAAGGATCGTGGAAGACCACCACGTCGATAGGCCGGAAGTGGAAGTGTAGCAATATATGCAGCTTACCGGTACTAATCATCCGTCCGGCTTGATTCCGTTCGGGATCGCTTGTTCCAAGCGACCGCGCGACGGCTCAACGTGGACGAATTGAGGTCCTTGGAAACCAACTGTAAACCCTCCGTGCGGATGTCAGGGAGCGGCTCGGACAACAACCCGGCTCGCGACCATCAGAGTCCCGGCCCTGTCATGCAGGGCCGCCCTCTGGTGGCCAGAGCGCGGTGGAACCACCCGGTCCCATTCCGAACCCGGAAGTGAAACGCTGCAGCGCCGATGGTATTGGGACGACAGGTCCTGTGAGAGTAGGTCGCCGCCAGGTATTCGCCCGGCCCCGAGTAACATCGGGGCCGGGCGCTTTTTTTGCACCCGGCGGCAAATGACTTTGCCACACAAAGCCGAACCCGCCACCAAGGTCACAAGGCTACAAGGTGTGTCCGCCTACTCGATCGGCACGATCCTGATCTTCCCCGCCGGCTGCCGCATCGCATCCGACAAGGTTTCTCCAACCTTCGCCGCCGCGGGCACCGGCGTCTGATCCAGCGCGTTCTTCAGCGCGCCCTCTACCAGTTGCCCGCAATGAATCTTCATCGGCGGCAGCGGCCCGAGATCCCCGGTGAGCTCGTTCGCGGAAAGCTCCCGTGCCTCCTCCGCGGTTTTACCCTTGAGCAGCTCGGTGGCCATCGAGGCCACGGCGATCGCCGTCTGGCAGCCGAAGGATTGGAACGAAGCCCGGTCGATCACCCGCTTTCCGTCCTTCTCGGTGAACTTCAGCCACATCCGCAGCATGTCCCCGCAATCCGGCGATCCCACCGTTCCGACCGCGTCGGCATCGGGGATTTCACCTTGGTTCTGCGGAGCGGCGAGGGCGTCGCGGACCTTCTGTTCAAAATCGCTCACGGACAGACGATGCGGCAAGACAGGGAGGATTCAAGCGCGGGCTTGCCAAGCCGGGCAGCGGCGGCAAAGGCTAGGCCCGCCCGATTGATGCCGCGACACCCGGCACCATCGGCAGCTGTGCATGCATTTCCTGGGAATTGAAATCGGCCACGCGGCCACCCGCGTGGTGGCGCTCGATCTGGAAGCCGCGACGGTGTCCGCGGAAGCCGTCGCCGCGCACACCTGGGTGGAGGGACTTCCCGATGGCTACCGCGAGCAGGATCCCGCCCAATGGATCTCCGCCACGGACAAGGCCATGCGCCAATGCCTGGAAGGCCTCGGCTCCCACCGCGGAGGAGTCGCGGGCATCGGCATCACCGCCCCGACCGGCGGCATGGTGGTGCTGGATGAAAGCAACCGCATCATCCGCCCGGCCAAACTCGGCATCGACCGCTCGGCGCAGCGGCAGGCGGATGAGATCGGCCGCGCCTTCGGCGGCGCTCCCGGCCTGATTGAACTCGCCGGCAACCCGGTAGAAGCCGGTTCGCTGGCCGCCCAATGCCTGTGGCTCAAGCAACACGAACCCTATCACTTCCAGCGCTCGGCGCGCTTGATGACGCCGCAGGATTTCATCGGCTACTGGCTCACCGGCGAGGCCGGGATCGAAGCCGGTTCCGCCGCAACCACCGGTCTCTTCAATGTCCCGCAGCGGCGCTGGAGCGCGGAGTTGATGGAGTTCATCGATGCCCGGCTCTTCGACATGCTCCCTCCCGGCATTTCCCCGGCCCAGCCCCGCGGTGTGCTGAGGCCCGCGCTGTGCAAAGCATGGGGCCTTCCGGAAGGAATCATCGTGGCTCCCGGCTCCGGCTCCGCTGCCTTGGCTGCCTTGGCGGTGGGAGCGGCTTCCGATGGCTCCGTGGTGGCCGATCTCTCCGCGGATGGTTCTCTCTCCGCGATCTCGGATGGTCCGTCGGTCGATTTCCGTGGCGAGGCCGCCACACTCTGCGATGCCTCCGGTCGTTGGCTTTCGCGCCTCGGCATGGCGAATGCCGTCGCGGCGCTCGAACTGGTCCGCCGGCATTACGGATGGTCCGGGGCGGAATTCGAGCGTGCTTTGGAAGCGACGACCGCCGGCGCGAACGGTCTCCTCTTCCTTCCTTACCTGCGCGGGGAAGCGACCCCGAGATTGCCGGATGCCAGCGGGGTGATGCACGGCATCACGCTCGATAACTTCACCCCCGGGAATCTTGCCCGCGCTGCCGCGGAAGGGCTCGCGCTTGGCTTCGGCTATGCCTTCAGCCGCCTGCGCGACCTCGGCTTCGAGCCCGCCGGGGTCCGCGTTGCCCGTGATGCCGGCCCGGCCTTCCAGCAATTGCTGGCGGATGTCTTCGGCGTGCCGGTGGTGGCCGTCGCGGGAAGCGGCGGACCCCTTCTTGGTGCTGCCATGCAAGCCGCGGTTGTCTATTTCCGGCTCAATGGCGAGTCGCTCGGCTTCGACGAAATCGCCGGATACATCGTTACCGTGGACGATTCCACGCGCCGTGACCCGGACCCGCAGCGGCACGAATTCTACGAGAGCCTGCTCGCCCGGCAGCAGTACTTGGTCGAGACCTTGCACGCGGGAGGTTTCCTCTAATGGCGGGAGATCGAAGCGAGATCCGCGAGAGCGGGAAGGCCACCCTCCTCGGCAATCTTGCCGGGCGGATCATGCAAGCATGGTGTGCCACCCTGCGCTTCGAGATCGTCGACCGCTGCGGTCTCACGCGGCCCGGGGGTCTTCCGGGTCCCGTCATCTACTGCCTCTGGCACAACCGGATTTTCACCGTGCCTGCGGCGTGGAAACGCGCCTGCGGCAAGCACCGGCGGGCGGTCGTGCTCACCAGCGCCAGCCATGATGGTGCCGCGCTAGCGAGGGCGGTGGGTGTCTTCGGCATCGGCTCGGTGCGCGGATCATCCTCGCGCCGGGGCGTCGCCGCGCTGGTCGGCATGCGCAAGGCATTGCGCGAGGGGATCGACGCCTGCATCACGCCGGATGGCCCGCGCGGCCCGCGCTATATCATCCAATCGGGTCTGGTGAAGCTCGCGGAAACGAGCGGTGCCCCGGTGATCCCGATCCACGTCGAGTATCGCTCCTGCTGGCGGTTGAAGACCTGGGACCGCTTTGCCGTTCCGAAGCCCTGCAGCACCGTGCGCGTCATCTTCGACGAGGCGCTTGCCGTGCCCGAGGGGCTTTCGGAAGATGATTTCGAAAGCTGGCGGCGCCGCATCGAGTCGATCATGACGGCGGGCACCGGCGAAAATCTTTCCGACGACGTACGATGAGTTCCGTAATTGATGGCAAGGCGGTGGCGGCTTCCGTGCTGGAAGAATGCCGCGCGGAAGTGCAGGAGCTGAAGGCGAAGGGCATCACTCCGGGTCTCGCAGTGGTGCTCGTCGGAGATGATCCCGCTTCGCATGTCTATGTGGGTTCAAAGGTTCGCACGTGCGCGGATCTCGGCCTCTATTCGCGCAAGATCGAGCTGCCCGCGATCACCACGCAGGAGGAACTGCTCGCGGTCGTACGCGAATTGAATTCGGACCCGGCAGTCCATGGCATCCTCGTCCAGAGCCCGCCGCCGAAGCACATCGATGAGGAGGAAGTGATCCGTGCCATCGATCCGCGCAAGGACGTGGACGGTTTCCATCCGGAGAATGTCGCGAAGCTCGTGCTGGAGGACTCCAGCGGCTTCGTTCCCTGCACCCCGGCCGGGTGCATGCGGCTTCTGGCCGCGTCGGGTGTGAAGACCGCCGGTGCGGAGGTGGTGGTGATCGGCCGCAGCATGATCGTCGGCAAGCCGATGGCGCTGCTGCTGATGGCGAAGGGCTCGGATGCCACGGTGACCGTTGCCCATTCTCGTAGCAAGGATCTCCCCGCCATCTGCCGCCGCGCGGATATCATCGTGGCTGCCGTCGGTCGTCCCGAGATGGTGAAAGCCGATTGGGTGAAGGAAGGTGCCGTAGTCATTGATGTCGGCATCAACCGCGTCGACGATCCTTCCACGAAGAAGGGTTATCGCCTCGTGGGCGACGTTGCTTACGACGAAGTCGCGCCGAAGTGCGCGGCCATCACACCCGTGCCCGGCGGTGTCGGACCGATGACGATCGCGCTGCTGATCAAGAACACGCTCCAAGCGGCACGGCAGATCGGATAAGGTGCCCGCTCAGCCCGGAAGCGTGGTCCTCAGAACCACGGTTTCCGCCGTCGCCTCTACCTCGCCGCCACCCGCAGGCAGAAGGAAGAAGTCTCCTTTGGTGAAGCTCGCGCTCCCGCAATCGACCGAGCCCTCCGCCACGGAGAAGATCGAGAAACGCTCGGGTGAACGGTGACCGGTTTTCTCTCCGGTTTGCAGCGCGATCTTCTCCACGCGGAAGTAGTCACACTCGGCAATCAAGGTCCCTTCCGTCTGGTCCATTCCCGGCTCGATATCATCGAAGTCGATGCTGGCGAGAGACTCCGCCACGTGCAGCTCACGCGGTTTGCCGTCGAGGCCCATGCGGTTCCAGTCGAAAACGCGGTAGGTGGTATCGCTATTCTGTTGAATCTCGTGGATCAGAATCCCGGCACCGATCGCGTGCAGGCGGCCGGATGGGATGAAGAGCGAATCGCCCGCCTTCACCTGAACGGAGTGCACGCATTCGGCCACCGTCCCGGCTTGGATGGCATCCTCGAAATCCGTGCGGGAGACTCCTTCCTTCAATCCCACATGCAAGGTCGCGCCTTCGTTCGCTCCGGCGATGTACCACATCTCCGTTTTCGGCTCGCCGCCGAGCGATGCCGCGAGATTTGCGGGCGGGTGGACTTGAAGGGAAAGCTCGTCCCTCGCATCTAGCACCTTGATCAGGATGGGAAACCGTTCGCTCTCCGCGAAGCCCGTCCCGAAGATCTCCTTCCGGTGCCCCGTCCAGAGCTCGTGGAGCGTCTTCCCCACATACACACCTGAGCGCACCACGGACTGTTCGCGTTCACGATCCACGATCTCCCACGACTCGCCGTAGGGCGCTCCATCAGGCAAGCTGCGCCCATACTGGCGCTCCAACTCGCGCCCGCCCCAGACGCGCTGCATGTAGAGGGGTTGGAAGACGATGGGTTCCACTGGCGGGAAATTTGCCGGGTTGCCCCCGTTCCGGGAAGCGCATCGTTTGACAAAAGCCGAATTTTACGGATTTCCATACTGTCCGGAACTCGAAAACAATCTTGCCCCTCAGGGCCTTGCGGGGGATGCTGGCCGGGGAAACCGGCAATGGCGAAGAGTGACAACCGCAAACGGGGCGAGAAGCCCGCACCACCCCGGTGGTCGAACGAGGTCGTCGGGATCGTGCTGATCTGCGCCGGTTTGCTGGCATTCCTTTCCGTGATCTCCTTCACGCCTAAGGATTTGAACGACATCGGCTTCCTGCGGGATTTCGCCACCGAGCGTGCCGTCGGGGAGGAGCGTCAGAACTTCATCGGCGGGGTAGGGGCGGTGCTCGGGTTTGTCCAAGTGGCCCTCTTCGGGGCGGCAGGTTACATCGTCCCGCTGGCGCTGATCTGGTTCGGGATCGTGAAGCTGGTCTTCGACGGCCGGCTGTGGCCGCGGACCATGATCGGCTTCATCATTCTGGTCCTGAGCGGTGCAGCCTTCATGCACGCCCTGCGCGGTGGCGATAGTCTCGACTGGAGCAAGAACGCGGGCGGCCTGACCGGCTGGATGCTCGGCAAGCACATCTTCCTGCCGCTTCTGAACCGCATCGGCTCCTTGCTTTTGCTCGGGGCCACCTACCTTGTCGCGCTGATTCTCCTCACCGGACAGCCGCCGGTGAAGTTCATCAAAGGCGTCCATGCGATGATCCTCGAGGGCATCGTGAAGTACCGTGAGCGGAAGGAAGAAAGTCAGCTCGCCGCAGCGAAAGAGGAAATGCGCAACAGCGAGCGGGAGCGCGAACGCGAGCGGCGCCGCAAAGAGCGCGAGGCCGGCAAAGCGGCCGCGGCACCCCCGGCGGATGCCGATCCCCAACAGGAACTCGCGCTGCGGGAAACGCCTGCCCCGCAGATCTTCGATGCCTCCCAACGGAAAATCGAGGCCCCCAAGCCGGGCGACAAGCCCTTCGAGCGGAAACAAGCCGGGCACCTGTCTCTCTCCACCGCCGGCTTCGAGGACTACGAACTGCCGGGCTTCGACTTGCTTGACCCGGACGACGGCGAGGAAGCCCCGGAAGCGAACCGCGACGAACTCCTCGCCACCCAGCGTACCATCGTCGAGACCTTGCGTGCTTTCGGCATCGAGGTCACCCCGGGCGATATCACCCGCGGCCCGACCATCACGCGCTACGAGATCTATCCCTCCACCGGCCTGCGCGTCTCGCGGATCGCCCAGCTTGAGCCGGACATCGCTCGCGCCACCTGCGCGGAGCGGATCAACATCCTCGCGCCGATCCCGGGCAAGGACACGGTGGGCATCGAACTGGCCAATTCCCAGAAGGTTTCCGTGCCCCTGCGCGAGCTGCTCCAGGATCCCGAATTCCGCTCCGCGAAGAAGAAGATCCCGCTCGCGCTGGGCAAGGATGTCTATGGCAAGACGGTCATCGGCGACCTCGCCGCGATGCCTCACCTGCTTGTCGCCGGTGCCACGGGCTCGGGTAAATCGGTCTGCATCAATTCGATCATCGCCTCGATGCTCTTCAAGTTCGGGCCGGATGAACTGCGCTTCATCATGGTGGACCCGAAGGTGGTGGAAATGCAGATGTACAACAAGCTGCCCCACCTCGTCGTGCCGGTGGTCACCGATCCCAAGAAGGTCGTCGCCGCTTTGAAGTGGGTGGTGAACGAGATGGAGAAGCGCTACCGCGTCTTCGCGAAGACCGGCGTGCGGAACTTCGACTCCTTCAACCATCGCATCCGGCCGGAGAAGCCGGAGGCCCCCGCGGAAGAACAAAGCGACGAACCGCCGCCGTGGAATGCGGATGAAGAGGTGGACATGGAAGCCATCGAATCCATCGCCGCCGCCCTCGAGTCCGGGGAACTTGGTGCGGAAGCGGAAGAAGACGAACTCCCCATCGAGGAAGAAAAAATCCCCGACCGCTATCCTTACATCGTCGTGCTGATCGACGAGCTGGCCGATCTCATGCAGACCGCCCCCGCGGATGTGGAAATGTGCATCGCGCGCATCGCGCAGAAAGCGCGCGCGGCCGGCATCCACCTGATCATCGCCACCCAGACCCCGCGTGCCGACGTGGTCACCGGCATCATCAAGGCGAACATTCCCTGCCGCATCGCCTTCCAGGTGTCCTCGCAACTCGACTCGCGGGTGATCCTCGACACCAAGGGCGCGGACAAGCTCGTCGGAAAGGGCGACATGCTCTATCTGCCGCCCGGTTCCGCCAAGCTGGAGCGCTCCCAAGGCGCCTTCGTCTCCGACGAGGAAGTCGAGCGCCTCGTCGATCATTGTGCCGCGCAGGCCGAGCCGAACTTCGAATCCGACATCGTCCGGTCCATCGATGCCGGCGTCGACGATGGCGAGGACGAGGAGGACATTTCCCCGGCGGACGAGGATCTCATCATGAAGTGCATCGAGGTCGCGCGGCAGGAGCAGAAATGTAGCACCTCGCTGCTCCAGCGCCGCCTGCGCCTCGGCTACACCCGTGCCGCCCGCATGGTGGACATCCTCGAAGCCCGCGGCGTGGTAGGGCCCGGCGATGG
Source organism: uncultured Haloferula sp. (assembly GCA_965650715.1). Taxonomy (GTDB): domain Bacteria; phylum Verrucomicrobiota; class Verrucomicrobiia; order Verrucomicrobiales; family Akkermansiaceae; genus Haloferula. Next base: position 7,835 of record CBFGPU010000044.1, read on the forward strand.
AGCGAAGCCGCGCGAGGTTTACTTGAAGTGACCTGGCCGGGGCTCCGTGCCGCAAGGAGGAGCCGCCACCGGCATCGTTTCTTTCTCGCCCTCGCGCAAATCGGCCGCTTTCTTGCGTAAGCATTCGAATTCACCCTTCGTACCGTGCTCGAACTTCAGGACGTCTGTTTCACCATCAAGAAGGACGGCGAGTCCGTCAATCTCGTCGATCTGGTCAACATCAAGGTCCCGCGCGGGCACTTCATGGCGATTGTCGGCCCGTCCGGCTGTGGCAAGACCACCCTGCTCAAGACGATCGCGGGTCTGAACCCGGAATCCTCCGGCGGCCTCTATTGGGACGGGCGCAACCTTTCCGTCGAGGGCGACCTGGACGCTTCGGACATCGGCTACGTGCCGCAGTTCTCGATCGCCTATGATCCCCTGACCGTGGACGAGTCGGTCGAGGCGGCCACCAAGCTGCGGGTCGCGGTCCGTGACAACGAGGAACTCGACCAGCGGATCGACCGCGTCCTGGAGGAAACCGGCCTCGCCGCGATTGCCGACCGCCAGGTGAAGGTCCTTTCCGGCGGCCAGAAGCGTCGCCTCGGTCTGGCCATGGAACTCGTCTCGGACCCCAAGCTCCTGCTTTGCGACGAGGTCACCAGCGGCCTCGACCCCCGCTCCGAGCGCGAGATCGTCCGCCTGCTTCATGACCTTTCCCGCCGCGAGGGGCGGATCGTGCTCTCGGTCACCCACTCGCTGGCGCACCTTGAACTCTACGATTCCATCCTGGTCCTGCATGAAGGACGGGTCGCCTACCATGGCCCGCCGGATCAGGTGACCCACTACTTCTCCGTCCACGATACCGAGGAGGTGTATCCGAAGCTCGCCACCCAGACCTCCGAGCGCTGGCAAAGCTCGTGGATGAAGCATCGCGACCCCTACTACAGCAAACTCGACAAGGTCCGGACCAAGCTCATCGATTCGGGAGCGCTCCATCTCCCTCCCGAGGTCGCGAAGGGATCGGTAACGTCGCCACCGCCACCCCCGGCAACCGCTCCCGCTGCCGAGGCGGAGCCACCCACCCGGCTCGAAAGCGTGGCTCCTGCCGTCCCTACCGTGTCGGAGATCCCCAAGATCCGCACGCCCGGGTTCATGACCCAGTTCATGACCCTCCTCTCGCGGCGCTGGCGGATCTTCTTCCGTGACCGCGGCCAGGTCTTCCTCCAACTCGCGATTCTCCTTTGCTTCCCGGTTCTGGTGACCCTGTTTTCGGAAAACGCGAACGGCCAGATCGCCAATCTCTCCGACACCCGGCAGGGAAACATCGTTGCCGAAATCACCGAGCAGGCGACCGTGAAGCGCGATCAAGTCCGCGTGGGCTCGGCCATCTCGGGCATCATCATGTTCCAGGTGATCCTGCTCTCGCTGATGGGCTCGAACAATTCAGCCCGCGAAATCGCGGGGGAGCGGCAGATCTTCGAGAAGGAGAAATTCGGCGGTCTCCGTCCTTCCGCCTACCTCGCCAGCAAAGTGGCCTTCCTTGCCTGCCTGGTCCTTGCGCAGTCCTTGTGGATGGCCGTCTTCGTGAATCTCTTCGCGCCCTTCCGCGGGGGAACGGGTGGATTCGAGAGCCACATCGTCTTCCTTCTCCTGATCAACGGGGCCATGACGGCGATCTGCCTCGGCATTTCCGCGCTTATGCGGACCGCCGAGCAGGCCTCGCTGCTGTCGATCTATCTCGTCGGTTTCCAGCTCCCCTTGTCCGGCGCGGTACTGGCCCTGCCGGAGTCCGTCGAATTCTTCACCCAGAAGTTCATTTCCGCCTACTGG
>CBFGPU010000045.1:0-9349 GCA_965650715.1 uncultured Haloferula sp.
CCAGAACATGCCGAGCGGCTCGTGCAACCCCTCCGCGAACTTCGACCAGGTGACCTGCTTCAGATCGGAACCATAGGCCCCCGTGCAGATCCACAGGTCGCCGCGCCGCGAAGTCACCGCGATCTTCTGGTCCGGCATCAAGGCGATCGACCCCAACTCCATCACCTCGCCCGGCGGCAAGGGAATCTCCTCCCGGATATAGAAATCCGATTGCTGCTGGGCTCCTGCCATCGCCACCGAAGCGAAAAGAAGCCCTCCCGCGATGCCGCCGTTATTTCGGATTGTCATATGCCTTGCTTGGAACTTGGAACTTGGAACTTCTAACTTGGAACTTCGAGCTTCGAACTTCACTTCCACGAGTAGGTGACCGTTGCTTGCTTGCCCGAGGAAACCTTCAGAAACACCTTGTCGCCGCGCACATCGAGGGTGGCGCCCTCCGCCTTCAACCGGATCAGATTCCCCACATCGAGTCCCTCCGGCCCTTCCTTCACAGGCAGCTTCTCGGCGATCAAAATCTCCACGGGGCTTCCTTGGCCGCTCAGACCCAGGGTGCGCGTGAGCGCAGGTCCGCTTCCCGAGCTCGCAGGCTTCCACTCATCCAGCACGAACTGGTTCCCGATTTGCACGGAGAAGGTAGGGTTCCCCGCGGCGTCCTGCTTGTAGCCGCGGAACCGCGCCTTCTCCGGCAGTGTCCGGCTGCCGGAAAGCTTCACCACCTTCTCGCCCGCGGGCGCTTGGTCGCCTTGCCCGCGGTCGATCCAATGGCGCGAGCCATCCATGAACTCGCCTGTCCAAATCAACTCCGTGCCCAGGTGATCGGCGCTATAGGCGAGGTTCACCCCGCCGGGGAAACCGATGCCGATGGCGCGCGGCGTCGTGCCGGCGATGAAGTTGCGATAGACCACCGCGCGGCCGTTCACGGGCGCGATCGGGATCGGCTCTCGGCCGCCTTTCACCGGGTTGTCCGAAAGATTCTTCCAGCCCGGAATGCCCGGTCCCTTCCACGCCAGCGCGATCCCTTCGTTGCCATAGTACTCGAAGTACTCAATGCGGATCTTGTGGGCTCCGGAAGAGAGCCGGATCTTGCCCTGCTTCGCACGGCTGCCGTCCATCGGTCCCACCCCCTTGAGCTCGGCAACCGGTTTCCCGTCCACCTTCACCAGGGCTCCGTCGTCGGCATCCAGACGGAACTCGAAGTCGCCCGATTCAGGCGCGGTGATTTCTCCCTCCCAGACGATGGCAAAAAGGTCCGTCAAATCCGCGTCCTTCACGCTGACCTTCCCGTCGTGCTCTTCCTCCACGTTCTTCGCCGTGAGTTTGGTGAAGTCCGGCATCTCCTTCCAGGTCCCGTGGTACACCTGCGAGATCAAGTTCGCGATCGGCGGTTTCGCCGCGGGCAGCGGGTGGAGCTTGAGGATCTCCGGTCCGGTCCACGGCCCCTTCCGGTCGGCCGTGGCATCGCGGGTCGCCTTCACGAATTCCGCCGTCACCGCCTCGGCCGTGTTGCCCCACGACGACCGCGCGTAGGTGAGGATCGCGGCGATCTGGTCGTCCGGCAGCACGCTTCCTTGCGGCGGCATCTCCAGATTGAACTTCCGCCCGTCCACCTCGACCTCCCCGTGCAAGCCGTGCAGCACGATCTTCACCGCGCGCGCCGCGTCGCCCTGCACCCAGTCGCTTCCGGCCAGCGGCGGAAAGGTCCCCCCGGTCGCCCCCTTGCCATCGACCCCGTGGCAGGCGGAACAATAAAGCGTGTAAAGCTGACCTCCGTCCTGGGCATGGAGCGGGGCAGCGCAAAGCGTGGCAAGAAGGGCGGCGCGGAGCATGTGTGGAGAAGAACGTTCTTTCCCGTCCATGCCTATCCCGTGGATGGGGGACATTTGGGTGACATGACAGGAAAGACCGCTTACCCTGTAAACCCCCTCCTCGCTAGGACCCTTTCGCCGGACCCGCGACGCATTCGCCATAAATGGCGACATTCGATACATGGCGAACCTGTGTCCCGAAGGGCCTGCCCCCCGGGAAAACGGTCGAAGGATGATCTGCCTCGAAGAGGTTGTGGCCGGATGCGTTCCCGAAGAAAGCGATTACCTCCGGGGGGCGCCCACCCGCTTCCCCCGGTAATACCGTTCCAAACCCAGCGCCACGCAATCGGCATACTCCCGGAAGATCGAAGGCCGCATCTTCCCCGCCACCATCCGTTCCCCTTCGTAGTCGCCCGCCTGGATCCGCTCGTGATCTTCCACGGAGTTCATCACGTAGGGCTCGTAATAAATGACCGGGCAGCGATAGACGCGGTTTGCCAGGAGATTGCGCGCCCAGAGATAGGGGTTCCCGTCCACGTTCCGGTTGTTGCCCGTCGCGAGGTAAAGGTAGGGCGGCATCGCCGTGCGCTCCACGAAGGCCGTCGCGGCACTTGCGGAGACCGCCGCTTCTTCCGCGTGGACCCCCTGCAGGAGCTTGAAGAGCAATTCAAGACGCTCGTCGGCACGGCCGATCTCTTCATCCGTGTAGCCGCCGTTCAGGATCGTGTGGAAGTGGTTGTGGGCTACCAAAGTCGGCGCGGCGGGATTGCCCCAGGGGTCGGCATTGAAGTGCAGGCAGAGCGCCAGATCCGGCTGGATCGCTTCGTTCACCCGCTTCGCCCGTGCCCGGATCTCCGCCTTGCGGTAGAAGAGCAGCTCCGCCTGTTTCGCGATGTTGCTTGAGGGGGTCTCCGCGGGCACCGCGGCCCGCAGCATCTCCGGCCGCAACTCCGTCACGGGCTCGGTCTCGTCCCGGACCAGCGCGACGATCGCGCCCAGTGCTTCCAGCCGTGGCTTCAGCAGCTTCGCCACCGCCAATGTCATGTCACCCTCCTGCACCGGCTGGTTGCCGGGAATCTGGAACCAGCGTTCCTCCATCTTCCCCCAGCGCCCGCCGATGTGTCCGGGATCGATCGCGATCTTCAATCCTTCCAGCGGCTTCTCCACGGGTGCCGGTGCCAGCTCGGCCGCCGTGCGCCAGTAACGGGGCGGCCTGCCCTCCAGCCCCTCGGGCGCGAACCGCAGCCGGAAAACATCCGCCGGATCGGGAGAAGTCCGGATCTTCACTTCGTCCGTCCCCACCTCGAACCACTCCCGCCACGCGGGCGAGACGGTGAATACCGCGTCCATCTCGCGCAGGAATTCCGCGCGCGTGATCGTGCTCTGGTAGGCGTTCAACTCGCTCCAATCCGGAATCGGGGCGAGATCCGAAAGCGAAGGCCCTTTCTCCACGACCGCAGGCTCCACGGGCGGATTTGCAGTTCCCGGGTCCGGCTGCCGCAGCCAGAACACGGTTGCAAGCAGGGCGACCGTGAACGCGATCCAGAAGGGCAGGGTGCGGGACTTCATCGGGGATTTGGCTTGGCGGGCCTAAGGCCGGAGGGATAAGCCTCGCGGGCCGGAGCGATGTCGTGCCGGTTGAAGTCCCCCGATTTCATGGAGCCGATCCGCATATTTTTCCTGGGAGACATCGTCGGCGAACCTGGTCGCAAGGCGGTCATCGAGCATTTGCCCTTGCTGCGCAAGGAACTGCACCTCGATTTCATCATCGTCAATGGCGAGAACTCCGCCGGAGGCCGCGGCATCACCCCCCGCATCGCCATCGACCTGCTGCGCGCCGGCGCCGCCGTGATCACCACCGGCGACCACGTCTGGGACCAGGCGGAGATCGTGGACTACTTCCCCACCGAGCCCCGCCTGCTCCGCCCGATCAACTACCCCGCCGATACCCCGGGTAAGGGCTCCGTCGTCCTCGATACCCCCAAGGGACGTGTGGGAGTCATTCAGGCTCAAGGACGTTCGTTCATGCAGCCCCCCTTGGAGAACCCCTTCCTCCTCGCCGAAGCCGAAGCCGAACGCCTAAGGGCGGAAGGTGTGTCTATCATCTTCGTCGATTTCCACGCCGAGACCACCAGCGAGAAAATCGCCATGTGCCGCGCCCTCGACGGGAAGGTCACCGCCGTCGTCGGCACCCACACCCACGTCCAAACCGCCGACGACCGCATCCTCGCCGGCGGCACCGGCGCCCTCACCGACGCCGGCATGTGCGGCCCCGAGGACTCGATCCTCGGCCGGGCTCCCGAATCCGTGATCTGGCGCTTCCGCACCGGAATGCCCACCCGTTTTCCCATCGCCACGGGGCCTGTCCGCCTCTGTGGAGTGATCGTCAAAGCCGATCCCGCCACCGGCCGCTGTCTGGAGATCATGCGCTTCAACCGCCTGCTGGCCGCCAAAGAGGCCGCCACGGAGGCAGCGGAACCGGCGTAATTTATTGGATTCCAGCGAATTTGGGCGTCATCCCGATAAATCTTCTTCCAATCGATATTTTTTTTGACAGTATGGGCGGCTTTGTTCAACTTCCGCCCCGCTTTTCCCGGGACCGCCCAGGAAATTCGCGGGGGTTTTTCGTCTCACGAGGCCCCCTCCGGATTTTCCTCTGCATTCCGGGACAGGCGACCAGATCAGCCGTTATTGCTCGTGTAGCTCAGGGGTAGAGCGCGTCCTTGGTAAGGACGAGGTCGGGGGTTCAATTCCCCCCACGAGCTCCAGCGGTCGCACTAGCGGAAGAGCAGCCCAAGTCTTAAAGCGTAACCACCACAACCATGGCCAAAGAATCATTCCAGCGGAACAAGCCGCACGTTAACATCGGAACCATCGGTCACGTTGACCACGGCAAGACCACCCTCACCGCAGCGATCACGAACACGCTGGCCGACAAAGGTTTCGCGGAGAAGAAGAGCTACGCCGACATTGACGCCGCTCCCGAAGAGCGCGAGCGCGGCATCACCATCAACACCGCCCACGTCGAATACGAAACCGACAAGCGCCACTACGCCCACGTGGACTGCCCGGGTCACGCCGACTACGTGAAGAACATGATCACCGGTGCCGCCCAGATGGACGGGGGCATCCTCGTGGTGTCCGCCGCCGACGGCCCGATGCCCCAGACCCGCGAGCACATCCTTCTCGCCCGCCAGGTCGGCGTGCCCGCCCTCGTGGTGTTCATGAACAAGGTTGACCTTGTTGATGACGAAGAACTTCTCGAGCTCGTCGAAATGGAAGTCCGCGACCTCCTTTCGACCTACGAGTTCCCCGGCGACGAGATCCCGATCGTGAAGGGTTCCGCCAAGGCCGCCCTCGAAGGCGATGCCGCCCAGAAGGAAAACATCCTCAAGCTGATGGAAGCCGTCGACTCCTACATCCCGGAGCCGGAGCGCGCCATCGACAAGCCCTTCCTCATGCCCGTGGAAGACGTGTTCTCGATCGAAGGTCGCGGAACGGTCTGCACCGGTCGTGTCGAGCGCGGCATCATCAAGAAGATGGAGGAAGTCGAGATCGTTGGCATCCGCGACACCCAGAAGACCACCGTCACGGACATCGAAATGTTCCGCAAGCTGCTCGACGAAGGTCGTGCAGGTGACAACGTGGGTCTCCTCGTCCGCGGCCTGAAGAAGAACGACGTCGAGCGCGGCCAGGTCATCGCCAAGCCGGGTTCGGTCAAGCCGCACCGCAAGTTCAAGGGTGAAATCTACGTTCTCTCCAAGGACGAAGGCGGTCGCCACACTCCCTTCTTCTCGAACTACCGCCCGCAGTTCTACTTCCGCACCACCGACGTGACCGGAAGCATCAAGCTGCCCGACGGTGTCGAGATGGTCATGCCCGGGGACAACGTGAACCTCGAGGTCGAGCTCATCACCCCGATCGCCATGGAGCAGACCATGCGCTTCGCCATCCGCGAAGGTGGTCGCACCGTGGGTGCCGGCCGCGTGAGCGAAATCCTTGACTAATCCTCAAGCAGGTCCTCAGTCTGTCGCCCCGCGACACCCGGCTGAGACGATTTCCGGGGCACTTCGGCATCCTTGCCGGGGTGCCCCGCCATCGCCTCCACCGGTCGCGAAGATAAAACGGAAGTAGCTCAATTGGTAGAGTAGCGGTCTCCAAAACCGTTGGTTGTGGGTTCGAGTCCCACCTTCCGTGCCATCTTCTCCTCAATTCCTTCCCTCTCAGGCAATCCCGGCATGTTCGCAAAAGTCTCACGTTTCGTCGGTGAAGTGAAAGGCGAACTCCGCAAGGCCAGCTGGCCTTGGGAGTCCGACCCGAAGATCAAGGGCTTCAAGAAGTACAAGGAGTTGGTCGATTCCACCGTCGTGGTGCTGATTGCAACCATCCTCCTCGCGGGATTTGTGTCCTTCTGGGACTTCATCTGCACGACCGTCCTGAACTTCATCACGAAGCTGGGGCACTGAGATCCGTCTCGGCCCGGCCTCTTGCCGATCCCGGCTAGCCATTTTCCATCCCGTCATGCCAGCACCGTCCCCAGAAAACCAGTGGTACGTCGTCCATGTCCTCTCCGGGCAGGAAGGACGAGTCAAGGAGCGCATCCTTCGCCAGCGTGAAGCGGAAGAGATGGGCGACTACATCTACGAGGTGCTGGTCCCGACCGAGATGGTGTCCGAGATCCGCCGCGGCAAGAAGACCTCCACCAAGCGGAAGTTTTTCCCCGGCTACATCATCGTGAACATGAACCTCCTCACTCCGGATAACCAGCTCGTCGAGAAGACCTGGTATTTCATCAAGGAGATGGAGGGGGTGATCGGCTTCGCCGGTACCAAAGACCGCCCTATCCCGATGCGCCAGAGCGAGGTGGAGGGCATGCTTTCCCAGATCAAGGAGCGCGAGGAACACGCCCGCCCCGCGATCAGCTTCGAGGTCGGCGACACCGTCAAGGTGGCCGACGGCCCGTTCCAGAGCCAGAACGGCATCGTCGAGGAAATCGACCCCGAGCGCGGCAAGCTCCGCGTCTCCGTCACCATCTTCGGTCGTTCCACGCCGGTTGAACTCGAATACTGGCAAGTCGAACGCGCCTGATACTCCATCGTTCTCAAAACACCCTGATCCCGCAATCCCTCTACCACCATGGCCAAGGAAGTCGTTAAAGTCATCAAGCTCCAGATTCCCGCCGGAGCCGCCAACCCGTCCCCGCCCGTCGGACCGGCTCTCGGTCAGGCCGGGGTGAACATCATGGGCTTCTGCAAGGAGTTCAATGCAGCAACCCAGGGCCAGGCAGGCGACGTGCTGCCCGTGGTGATCTCGGTCTACAAGGACAAGAGCTTCACCTTCGTGACCAAGAAGCCCCCCGCGGGCAACCTGCTCAAGAAGGCCGCCGGTCTCGCTTCCGGCTCGAAGGAAGCCAACAAGATCAAGGTTGGCAAGATCACCAAGGAGAAGCTGATGGAAGTCGTGGCGATCAAGATGCCCGACCTCAACACCAAGGACCCCGAGGCCGCCGCCCGCATCCTGGCCGGCACCGCCCGCCAGATGGGCCTTGAGATCGAAGGAATGTAATTTCCCGCTCCGGCTCCGGCCGGGGCAAGAAACCGCAGGAGGGCCTGTCCCCGGACCGGTCCGCCAGCACTGCAAAAACGAAACATGAAGAACCGCAGCAAGCGCTACGAAAAAGCCGCCGCCCTCGTGCCGGCCGGCAAGTCCTACGGCTTGGAAGAGGCTGTCGGCACCGTGAAGAAGTTCCCGGCGCCGAAGTTCGACCCGACCGTCACCGTGTCCTTCCACCTCGGCGTGGATCCCCGCAAGAGCGACCAGATGGTCCGCGGCTCCGTCGCCCTGCCCCACGGCACCGGCAAGAACGTCCGCGTCGCCGTGTTCGCCGCAGGTGCCGCCGCGGAAGCAGCCACCGCCGCCGGTGCCGAGTTCGTCGGCTTCGAGGAACTCATCAAGAAGGTCCAGGGCGGCTTCACCGACTTCGACGTGGCGATCGCCACGCCGGACGCGATGACCGAAGTCCGCAAGATCGCCCGTGTCCTCGGTCCCCGCGGCCTCATGCCGAACCCGAAGACCGGCACCGTGACCGACGACACCGCCAAGGCGGTCAAGGAAGTCAAGGCGGGTCGTATCGACTACAAGCTGGACAAGAACGGCAACGTTTCCGGCGCGGTCGGCAAAGCATCTTTCACGGAGGAAGCGCTGGTGGAAAACGCCCGCGCCTTCATTGACAGCGTGGTGCGCGCCAAGCCCGCATCCGCCAAGGGCAACTTCGTCCGCAGCGTGACGGTTGCCGCTTCCATGTGTCCGGGCATCCCGCTCGAGTCCGGCGTTTACACCAAGTCCGCCTAACCATCCCCACGACCATGAATCCCGACAAGAAAGTCATCATCGACGCTTTGCTCGAAAAGGTGAACGCCTCGCCTTACGTGCTCGTGGTGGATTACACCGGCATGACGGTGCCCCAGTTCTCCGAGCTCCGGAACCGCCTCGGTGCGGCCGGTGCCGAGTGCCACGTGGCGAAGAACACCTACATGAAGAAGGCGCTCGCCGAAGCCGGTCTCCCGGACATCGGTGAAGGCCTCGTCGGCCAGACCGCTTTCGTCACAGGCGATAGCGAGGTCTTCGCCGCCGCCAAGGCGATCAAGAACTTCGAGAAGGAGTTCAAGAAGCCGGAAATGAAGGTGGGTATCCTCGGCGATGCGGTGCTCGACGCCGACAAGCTGAAGGCGATCGCCGACATCCCGTCCCGCGAAGCCGTTCTTTCCCAGCTGCTGGCCACGATCCTCGAGCCTTCCACCCGGATCGCCCGTGTCATCCAGAAGAAGTTCAATCCCGACGGGGATTCGAAGAAGGACGAGCCGGCAGCCGAAGCCGCCGCCGAACCGGCAGCGGAAGCTGCGACAGAACCCGCCGCCGAAGCCTGATAAACAATCTGACCTGACGGCAGCGGCGTCTCCCGCAGCTGCCTGAACCCACAATGGTTCCTCGTCGGTCCCGCAGCTGCGGGGCTGAAATGTCCGGAGGCTTCCGGGCGCGACGATACCGCAAAGGAGAAACAAAATGGCCAATATCGAACAACTCGTTGAAGAACTCGGCAAGCTCACCGTTCTGGAAGCTGCCGACCTCGTGAAGAAGCTGGAAGAGACCTGGGGCGTTTCCGCCGCAGCTCCCGTGGGCGTCATCGCCGGCCCTGCCGCCGCCGCTGAAGCCGTCGAAGAAAAGACCGAATTCGACGTCGTCATCACCGATGGCGGTGCGAACAAGATCGCCGTCATCAAGGCGGTCCGCGAAGTCTCGCCGGGCCTCGGCCTTGCGGACGCGAAGAAGCTGGTCGAAAGTGCTCCTGCAAAGGTGCTCGAAGGTGTCGCGAAGGACGCTGCCGAAGCCGCCAAGAAGAAGCTCGAAGAAGCCGGCGCCAAGGTCGACCTCAAGTAATCCAGTTTACCGTTTTTGCTTCGCGGCCGTAGACCCCGGCCGCGAAGCCATTTCCCGGAACCGGCGGAAGCCGTCACAAAAAAACAGCGACCGTTTCCGCCGATCCC
>CBFGPU010000046.1:0-9344 GCA_965650715.1 uncultured Haloferula sp.
CGATAAGATCCAGGTGATCTCGAAGCTGATGGAGAAGGCGGATGCCTTCCTGATCGGCGGCGCGATGGCCAATACCTTCCGCAAGGCGCAGGGCTACAAGACCGGCAACAGCCGAGTGGAGGCTGACAAGCTGGACCTCGCGCTTGAGATTCTCGCGACGGCGAAGAGCAAGGGCGTGGAGTTCCTCCTGCCGGCCGATACCCGCATTACCCAGGAGTTCAAGGAGGGTGCCGAAACCAAGTGCACCGGGGCCTATGAGGAAGGCGGCGAGACGCCGGACGGCTGGGAAGGCATCGACATCGGCGACAAAGCGATCGAAGCATTCGTGAAGGAAATCGCCAAGGCGAAGACGATCATCTGGAACGGCCCGATGGGCGTGTTCGAGATCGACAGCTTCGGCAAGGGCACCAAGGCGGTGGCCGAGGCGATGGCCAAGAGCGACGCCGTGACCATCGTCGGCGGCGGCGATTCCGTGACTGCTGTTAACAAATACGGCTTGGACGACAACATGACCTTCATCTCCACCGGCGGCGGTGCTTCGCTGGAATTGCTTGAAGGAAAGGTGCTTCCCGGCGTGGCGGCACTGTCCGACGCTTGACTTGGCCCGATTCCCGCTGTTCATCCCGCACCCATCCGATTCCACATGTTCCGCAAGCCGATCTTCGCCGCCAACTGGAAGATGAACAAGGGCCCCTCCGAGACGGAGGATTTCGCCCGCAGCTTCCTCTCCAAGGTCCAGAACCGGACCTTTCCCTGCGATATCGTGATCGCGCCGCCCTTCGTCTCGCTGTCGAAGGCCGCCGAGATCCTGGGCAATGTGACCAGCATCGCGCTGGCCGCCCAGAATTGCTCGGAGTTCGACTCGGGTGCCTACACCGGCGAGATCAGCGCGATGATGCTGAAGGAATTCTTCGTCCACTACGTGATCCTCGGCCACAGCGAGCGGCGCGCGATCTACGGCGAGACCGACGAGGTCATCAACGCCAAGGTCCGCAAGGCCCGCGAGCTGAACATGAAGCCGATCTTCTGCATCGGCGAGACGCTCGAGGAGCGCGAGACCGGCCGGCTGGAGAGGGTGCTCCGCACCCAGGTCAGCGCCGGTTTGAAGGGCCTGACCGAGCGCGACCTGCTCGACACCGTGATCGCCTACGAGCCCGTCTGGGCGATCGGCACGGGGGTCACCGCCACGGCGGCGCAGGCGCAGGAGGCGCATGCGTTCGTCCGCTCCCTGGTGGCCGAACAATTCGGCGGGGACAGCGCGGCGAAGATCCGGATCCAGTACGGTGGCTCGGTGAAGCCCGGCAATGCGGCGGAATTGATGGCCTGCCCGGACATCGACGGTGCGCTGATCGGCGGGGCCTCGCTCGAACCGCAGAGCTTCCTCGATATCATCGAGAAGGGCGCTCCGGCGTGACAAGGAGGGGGGTGCGTCCCGCGCCCCTTCTCAATGTAGGCGCGTTCGTGAGAACGCGGAAGCGACGGTCACCTGGCTTTGCGCCCTCCCGAGGTTCCGCGGTGTCACCACCGCGCCTACGGAGAGTGAGGAAGGGGCGGAAGAAGAGGGGCGCGGGACGCACCCCCTCCTTGGCCTTACAGCCCCTCGACGGTCACGTTCTTGAACTCGATCTTCATCTTCACGCCGGGATGGATCTGCAGGCCTACCGGGCCGGATTCCTTCGCGGTGTCGGAGACGTATTCGATCACCTGCTTGCCGTTCAGGGAGACGGTGTAGGTATTGCCCTTCGCGACGATCTTCATGTGGTTCCAGTCGTCCGGCTTGAGCAATTCCTTCACGCCGCTGGCCTCCTGGGGATAGCCGCGCTTCGAGCCGATGTAGGGTGAAGCGGTCAGGTCGCGCTTCAGCGAGCGGGAGGTGCCGATCTGGATCTGATCGTTTTCGTGGCGGAGGAAGATCCCGGAATCGATGTCGCCGGAGAACTTGAAGTCGAGTTCCACCGCGAAGTCCTTGTAGTTCTTCTCGGTCCAGAGCACGGAGTTCTGCTTCTTGTCGTCGCTTTCACCCTTCAGCACGCCATCGGCGACGGACCAGTAGGCCGCGCCCTGGATCTTCCACCCTTCGAGGCCGGTACCGTTGAAAACCTTCTCGGGAGCAGCGGCCGCGAGCGCGGGGAAAAGCAGGGAGGCGAGCAACAAGTGACGTTTCATAGTGGGACTACGCGGGGTCCATGAAAGTCTTTCTTGAAAGATAGGGCGAGTGTCAGCCGGTGCCGAACGTGTCATGCTTGACCCTTGTTTTGCCTTCGGGGCCGCGCCTAGCGTGCGACCGATGAAACCCGTCTCACGCCTTCTGCTTCTTTCCGCGGTCTCAGGAGTCGCCGCGGGTTCCCTTGCCACTGCCAGAGAGGAAGGACCGGAGCCATCGGCCCTGGTGGTCCCACCGGTGGTGGAGGCGATGGACAAGGCGGTGGCCGCGAAGGAGATCGCCGGCGCGGTGACGCTGGTGGCGGACAAGGACGGTGTGATCTTTTCCGCCTCGAACGGTTTCTCCGATCTGGAGAAGAAGACGCCGATGGCGAAGGACGCGATGTTCTGGATCGCCTCGATGACCAAGCCGGTGACCGGCACCGCGGTGATGATGATGCAGGAGGCCGGGAAGCTCTCGGTGGATGATCCGGTTTCGAACTACATTCCCGCGTTCAAGGACCTGAAGGACGCCTCGGGCAAGCCGGTGACCGTGACGATCAAGCAATGCCTGACGCATAGTGCGGGGCTCAGCGAGGTTTCGCCGCAGGAATCGGGAGACCTTACGACCCTGGAGGCGCTCATGCCGTTGATCGCGGCGAAGCCGGTGAAGTTCGAGCCGGGGAGCAAGTGGGAGTACTGCCAGACCGGTATCAATACCGCGGCGCGCGTGGTGGAGATCGTTTCAGGGGAGGCTTTCCCGGAGTTTCTGGAGAAGCATCTCTTCAGCCCGCTCGGGATGAAGGACACGACTTTCTATCCGGACGAGAAGCAGGTGCCGCGGATCGCCACCTCCTACAAGCGTACGGAGGCCGGGGAACTGGAGAAGACGGGGCTCATGTTCCTTGGTAACAAGCCGATCACCAGCAAGCAGCGCTATCCGCGTGCGAACGGCGGGCTCTTCTCGACCGCGGAGGACTACGGCAAGTTCGCGCGCATGATCCTGCGTGGCGGCGAACTCGACGGCCGACGCTATCTCAAGGAGGAATCCGTGAAGCAGATGACCACGGTGCAAAGCGGCGACCTGAAGACCGGCTTTACTCCCGGCAATGGCTGGGGGCTCGGCTGCTGCGTGGTGCGCGAGCCGCAGGGGGTGACCGCGACGCTATCACCGGGCAGCTTCGGGCACGGCGGTGCTTATGGAACGCAGGCATGGATCGATCCGGTGAAGGGCCGCGTTTACATCATGCTGGTGCAGCGGGCGGATTTTCCGAACTCGGACGGGTCGGAGGTGAGGAAGGCGTTCCAGGAAGCCGCGGCGGGATTGTGAGATGAAGCACGAGCGGCGACAACGGGATCATCTGCGTCCGAAGCGGGCCAGGAAATCGGCGAAGAAGGAGACCGATCCGGCGGAAGAGGAGCGGAGGATATCGAGGCAGGCGCGGGAACTCGGGCTGGTAGTAATCAATCGGGGGAAACTGCATTCGCGAAGCCACTTTGGATTCAGTCAGCCCACCTTCGAGGGACGCTTCTATCTGGACTACGAGTTCACCTGCAGGGACTGCGGGAAGGTGGAGATCTGGACCGGTCGTCAGCAGAAATGGTGGTATGAAGTGGCGCAGGGCGAGATGGAACAAGTCGCCGTGCGTTGCCGGAACTGCCGGCAACGCGAGAAAAGGCGCAAGGAGGAAGCCCGCCGGGTACACTTCGAGGGTCTCGAGAAGAAGAAACAGCGCGGCGGCAAGGGATAGCGATTGCTCCCTCAGTTCCCGCGCGCTATTTCTAACAGGGCTCTCAGTTCGTCTCTCTTTTCCGGATTCACCGAGGCCAGGTTCTTGCTTTCGCCGGGATCTTTCGAGAGGTCGTGGAGCTGGCCGGGCTGGTCCTTCTTGCCGGGAATGAACTTCCAGTCGCCCGCGCGGATCGCGAGTTGGTTGGCGTGTTCGATCACGTGGTCGCGACCCTTGTCGGATTCCCCCGTCAATGCGGGCAGGACATTCTCGCTATCGGGGAAGCTGGCTTCCCGCCCGGTGAGCTTCGCGAAGCTGGCCGCGAAATCGATCTGGCTCACCATCGCCGCGCTGGCCTTGCCGGGCTTCACGCGCGCGGGCCAGCGTAGCAAGAATGGCACGCGGGTGCCGCCTTCGTGGATGCTATACTTGCCACCGCGCCACGGTCCGGCGGGCTTGTGGCCGCCGAGCTTTTCCTCCGCCTGGTCCTTGTAGCCGTCGTCGATCACCGGTCCGTTGTCGCTGGAGAAGATGACGATGCTGTTTTGCGCGAGCGCGAGCTCATCCAACAGGCGGAGCACCTCTCCCACCTGCCAATCCGCCTGCACGATGGCATCGCCCCGCGAACCCATGGAGGTCTTCCCGACGAAGCGGGGGTGGGGGACACGCGGCACGTGGATATCATGCAGCGCGAAGTATAGGAAGAAGGGCCCGTCCTTCGACTCGCGGATGAAGCGCAGCGCTTGGCCGGTGAAGTGATCCGCCATGTCCTCGTCCTTCCACAGGGCCTTGGTGCCGCCCTTCATGTAGCCGATGCGGCCGATCCCGTTCACGATCGCCATGTTGTGGCCGTGGCTCCAATCGAGCTTGAGCGTGGCGCGATCCTTCGTGCCGGTTGGCAGACCAGGGAAGGCTTGCTTGTAGGAGACCTCGATGGGATCGGCGGGGTCGAGGTTCACCACCTTGCCGTCCTCCACATAAACGCAAGGCACGCGATCGCCGGTGGCGGCCATGATATGGGAGAAGTCGAAGCCGACTTCGTTCGGCGAGGGCTTGATCGGCTGGTTCCAATCCACGCCTCCCTTGCCGCCGAGGCCGAGGTGCCACTTGCCGACGACGCCGGTGCGGTAGCCGGCCTTTTGCAGCATGCCCGGCAACGTCGGTTGGGCGGGATCGATGATCAGGGCCGCGTCTCCCGGGAGGATGCCGGTTCCCTCCTGCCGCCAGGCATACTTGCCGGTGAGCATGGAGAAGCGGGACGGCGTGCAGGTGGCCGAGGTCGCGTAGCCCGCGCTGAAGTTGACGCCCTCCTTCGCGATGCGGTCGATGTTCGGAGTCCGGACCGCGGTCGCGCCGTTGCAGGAGACGTCGCCGAAGCCGAGATCATCGGCGTAGATCAGGATGATGTTCGGCGTCTCCGCAGCGGCGGCGAAGGGAAGCAGCGCGAGAAGTAGGACGGATTTCATGGCGTGAAAATACGGATAATCCGCCGAAAACCATCACAAAAACCCAAGTTGGGCGGTTTTCTCGCCGCGGGAGCGAGGTCCTCACTTCATGATCGCGACATGGACATTGTTGAAGTCCGGATCTTCAGGATTCCCCTCGTGACGGCAAGTGAAGCCCTCGGGGAAGCCCGGAACCTTCACTTCCTGCCTCTCCTCGATGAGGCCGCCGAAAGCCTGGAATTCGATGAACCGGTCACAAGTGTCCACTGCGGCGTTCTTCCACTCCGGCGCGACGCCGCGGATGCTGATGTCGGGACGCCCGAACTTCCTCATGCCGCGGGTATGGATCCACTCGGTGCCCCCTTCCTCCGGGGAAACAAGGATCACGGCATGGCTCCGGGGAATGGGTTCCACCGGCTCAAAAATCCTTCGCCACCAGTCCTCTTGTGACCAGAAGCGGAACATCTGCGGGTCGTAAACAGCGACACCCCCCTGATCCAGAAACCAAGTCGCAATCCCGATGGTATCGCGGAGATAGTTGAGGTCCGGCTGGTCTCCAAACTCGCCGTGAATCACCACGCATTGGTCCTGAGCTGCGATGGCCGCGGCAAGGCTTGCTTCACGGATCAGTAGCTCGTCCCACACACATCCTTTCCTGAAACCGTCCAGCACGTCCTGATTCCCGGGTGCCTGATAGTGAGAGATCTTCAACTGCGGGGGAATCCCGGAGACCCGGTATTTCGATCCCGAGAGCGGGGAATCCGGTGGTTTTACGCCGAAGACGACAAAGTAGACGAAGGCCGAATCACCCCCGGCGCGGTATTGAGGTCGGCGGCATGCTGGAAGGTCGGCTGGCATGCCGAGGGTCCTAACATGTTTCGAAACGGGTTAGGAAGGACGAGTTGAGAAGCCCGGGAGATGAAGCCGAGGCGTGCACGGGCACTTGCAAGGCCATGCTTTCGCGAATTCGATCGCAGGGTTACTTACTCCCACCATCCGCAGGTCTTGTCCTGTTCGGCGCAACAAACTTCGAGTTCCTGGAGGCTGGCACGGATGGTGGTCGCGGCCTTCACCGGGCAATTGCAATCGCGGCTGAGATGGCCGAGCACGACTCGCCGCAAGCCGGCGGGCACCAGTTCGGCGACGAGCGCCGCGGTTTGGGCGTTCGAGAGGTGGCCGTGGCGCGAGGAGATGCGCTGTTTGGTGGACCAGGGACGCTTGGTGTCGGCCTCCAGCAGGGCGTCGTCGTAGTTCGCCTCGACGAAGAGCGCGTGCACGCCGCGCAGGCGGTCGAGGATCAGCTTGGTGACATGACCGGTGTCGCTGAGCAGGCCGAAGGATTTTTCGTCGTGGTGGAAGACGAAGCCCACCGGCTCCACCGCATCGTGCGGGACCGCGAAGGATTGCACGGTCAGGCCGTTCATCCGGAAGGCGGCACCGGATTCGAA
This sequence comes from uncultured Haloferula sp., assembly GCA_965650715.1. GTDB lineage: Bacteria > Verrucomicrobiota > Verrucomicrobiia > Verrucomicrobiales > Akkermansiaceae > Haloferula. The sequence goes on from CBFGPU010000046.1 coordinate 6,766, forward strand.
AATCTTCCACGAGGTCGCCTCCACGCCGCCATCGCGCACCAGCCGCGAGGTCGAGGGGGTGGCGTACACCGGCACCGCGAGTTGCTTCATCAGCACCCGCAGGCCGCGCACGTGATCGCCGTGTTCATGAGTGAGCAGCACCGCGTTCAGGGTCGCGGGATTCACCCCGCTGGCGATCATCCGGCTGACGAGCTGCTTGGCGGAAAGCCCGGCATCGACGAGCAGGCGGATGCCGCCGGCCTCCACGACCGCCGCATTTCCGCCGCTGCCACTGCCAAGGACGATGAACCGCACGCGGGCGGAGCGTGATGTTCCAAGGGAAAAGTTCCAAGTTCCAATGGGAGGAAAAGTTCCACGTGAGAAGTTCCAAGTGCCAAGAAGCAGCCGTTTCGGTGTCGTCACGAGCGGGCTGTTTCCGCCTTTTTGGAACTTGGAACTTTTCCCTTGGAGCTTCACGCTCCGCGTGTGCGGCACCTCCGTCTCATCCACAAGCTCCGCACGCTGCTGGCGCTACTGATGTTCGGAGCGCTGCTGGCGGCGGCGGGCGGCTTGTGGTGGGCGAATCGCACCGGCCTGCCCGATAGCTGGCGCGGGAAGATCGAGCGGGGCTTGGCCGCGCAGGGCCTCCACGCGGATATCGGACGGCTCCGTTACTGGCCCTTGCAGGGCATCGAGGCGGACGAGGTGAAGGTCTATGCGGATGCCTCCCGGCAGCGCGTGATCGCGAAGGCCAGCGAGGTGGTGGTGGATGTGGACCGGACGAAGCTCGCGCGCGGCGAGGTGCGGGTCGAGCGGCTCGATTTGCAAGGCGGGTCACTGACCCTGCCGGTCGATCCGGACGATCCGGAATCCAAAGTGCTGGAGGTAAAGAATGCCAGCGGGCGGGTCCTGATGCCCGGCGGCCGCCGCCTGGAAGTGATGAACGCGCGCGGCGAGGTCAGCGGGGTGAGGCTCGAATTCGAGGCACTTATCCTCGGTTACCGCCAGAGGCTCACCGCCAAGCCGGACGACCTCGAGGCGCAGCTTTACCGGCGGCGCTTGCTGTCCCGCGTGATCGATCTTTTGGAGCCTTGGACCTTCGAGCGGGGAAAGCCGCCGGTCATCCGCATGCGGGTCGAGGGCGATCTCGATGACCCGAAGTCGGTGCGGGCCGATCTCTACCTGAAGAGCGGGGCACTGGAACACGGGAACATGGCCATCGGCAGCATCGAAGCGCGCGGCGAGATGCGCGGCCGTCTGCTGGTTTTGGAATCGCTCGATGTCGAGGACGGCGGCGGCGCATTGAAAGGCCGCATGGAATACGATCTCGCGACCCGCAGCGGGCGCTTCGAGGTGCGCTCGAATCTCGACCTGCCGCCGATCCTGCGGGAGTTGGATGCCGAAGGGCTCTTGAAGGATGTCGGATTCGAGTCGCGTCCGGAACTCACCGCCCGCGGGAAATTCGATTGGCCGGAGGATGCGCGGCCGAGCTTCCACATCATGGGACACCTGAAGGCGGAAGACGTCCGCTTTGGCAGTCACTCTGCCAGGCGGTTGGAGAGCGACGTCTCGTGGGACGGGAAGAATCTCTTCCTCGACAATCTCGTCGCCACCCGGCCGGACGGCTCGCTGCAGGCCCGGGTGCTGGTGCAGCCGGATCAGGTCCGCTACGAGGCTTCCACGAACCTGCGAGTGGGCGTCTGGCGCGATTTCTTCAATCGGGTGCCGCTCGGCAAAGTGCTCCGCGATTTCAGCGACCGCGACGACACGACAGTCGCCGCCAAGGTGGAAGGCCGCTTCAACCGTGCGGACAGCCACGACTGGTCGGCATGGGGGGAGGCGAGCGCGACACACATGGCCTACCGGGGGACGCCCTTCAACCGCGCCAAGGTGAAGATGAAGCTCGATCACGACTTCCTCGACTTCACCGAAGGGACGGTCGAGTTCGACTACTCCGATTACGCGATGAGGAAGGCGCATGGCGGCCCGCTGACCGGACGCGCGAAGGTGGACCGCGTGCGCTACAACCGCGAGCCTTCCACTCTGACGCTGGAAGGGATCGAAGGCAGCTTTTGGCCCGCGCCGGTGCTCCGCATGTTCCTGCCCTCCGTGGCGGACCATCTGGAAGATTACGGGTTCCATCGTACTCCGGAGCTTAGCGGCAGCGGAACCATCGGGCTTTTCCGCGGAATGCCGAAGACGGACTTCCGGATCAAGGGCTCCACGCCGGGCCTTGTTTCGTACCGGTTCGCGGGCACCGACCTGCTGCTCTCGGGGCTCGATACGGCAGTGCGCGTGAAGCCAGACCGGACAGAGGTGCGCGACCTTTCCTTCCAGCTTTTCGATGGCGGGATGCGAGGCCAGTTCGACATCATCCCGAACGAAAACGGGAAGCGGGTCAAAGGGGAGTTCGACTGGACTCGCCTGAGTCTGCCCGAGTTGTCCACCGCCTGCGGATTCGACAAGCAGGCGAAGGGCTATGTGACCGGACGTATGGATTTTGATCACCAAGGCAAGGACGCGGCGGGCCTGAACGGCGAAGGCCACATCGCGCTGGAGGAAGGCGAGCTTTTCTCCGTCCCGATCTTCGGTCCGCTGTC
>CBFGPU010000047.1:0-9261 GCA_965650715.1 uncultured Haloferula sp.
CCTCGAAGCCGTGGATGGCCTCATGAGGATTTCCACCGTAGGCCCGGTTGTAAATTTAGATCCCCCGATCACGCCGTTCAGAAAAACCCAAAATTACCTGTTAGTGCAAGCTTTAATCTTCTGAAATTTTTAGAAAACCTTCCGGTCACGATCGCTTCTCTAAAAAACGGGGCTTCATTCCTCGAGAATGAGCCCCGTTCTTGAAAATCGGGTTCCGGCATGAGCCGGGTTCGCCGTTCAAAGCCGGATGATACCACGCTGCAGCGACACCGACACGGCTTCCGCCCGGTCGTGCACGCCGAGCTTTTGGAAGAGCGACTTCATGTGCGTCTTCACCGTCTCCTCGGAAATGAACATGGCCGAGGCCATTTCCTTGTTCGTCCGCCCGCGCGACACCAAGCGCAGCACGTCCAGTTCCCGCGGGGTCAGACTGGGGCGAATCAAGCGGTCGGCGAGTCGTGACGCGATGGCTTGGGGCAGGTGGCGCTCGCCTTCATGGATCTGCCTTACCGCGGCGACCAACTCCTCGCTCGTGGTGTCCTTCAGCAGATAGCCGCGCGCACCGGCCTCCAAGGCGCGGAAGATATCTTCCTCGTTGTCGTACGTGGTGAGGACCAGCACCCGTACTGCCGGATCGCGCGCGACGAGGTCTTTGATCGTCTGGATGCCATCGCCATCCGGCATGCGCAGGTCCAGGATGTAAACATCCGCCGCCTCCGCAGACTCGATGACCTCGCGGCCACAACCGGCTTCCGCCACCACCTTGAGATCGGGCTGGCTGTCGAGAATCGCCGCGAGCCCCGCACGCAGCGGCGGATGATCGTCGGCCAGGAAAATGCGGATGGCTTTCTTCATGTCGGTAAGGTGGCGGATACTTCGGTGCCTTCGCCGGGCATGCTGTCGATCGTGAGACTGCCGCCCAATGCCGCCACGCGCTCGTGCATACCGGTCAATCCATAGCCTTGACCGACACGTTCCGCGACATCGAAGCCGCGTCCGTCGTCGATGACCGTGAGCGTGACCCAATCCGCGCCGAAGCGCAGGCGGACGACGACCTTTGCCGGGGCACCGTGACGGATGGCATTGGTCATCGCCTCCTGGCCGATTCGGAGCAATGCGCTCTCGTGATCCGCCGGCAGAGGACGCGGGGTGCCCTCGATCTCCTGGCTGCTGGCGACCTTGCCACCGCGCGTGAGGTCGTGGGCGAACCGCTGGAGGGCTGTCGCGAGGTCGGCCTCGCCGAGCGCAAGCGGGCGGAGATTCCAGACGGTGCGGCGGGCTTCCCTGAGGCTGTCCCGAACGAGCCCGCGTGCGGTTTCCAGGTGATTGCGTGCCCGCGGGGCGTCCGCGCCGATCTCGTCGCGGACGCACTCCAGTTGCAGCGAGATGGAGGTGAGGCCCTGTGCCAGCGAATCGTGGATCTCGCGCGCGAAGCGTCCGCGCTCCGCGAGCACCGCCTCGAACTCTCGCCGTTGCGTCTCCTGCTCGCGCAGGCGCTTCGCGCGGACCAGCGCGTAAATGCCCAGCATGCCCATGATGATCACCGCCGCAGCCATGACGACGCGGCGGGTGGTCCACCATGGCGGAAGCGAAAGCACCTTTACATCGGCCGGGGTCCGCATGCGCACGAGCAGCTTGTCCTCCTCCTGCAAGGGCGAGAAGGCACCCGCCGAAGTGATCTGGGCGATCCCGGTCACCCGCACCCGCGAGCCCGGCACCAGATCGGGCAGCGCGCCATCGTGCGCGGCGAGCAAGCCCCGGAAGATCATCCCGGGATCCCGCAGCTCGATGGTGGTGCCGTCTTCGCCCCGGAAGAGATCGAGCAACTCGGCATCGATCGAGACGAGTTCGGATTCGTGACGGGCGTTGAGGACTTGAAGCGACTCCATTGCCAGCGCCTCGGGGGGACTCCCCTCCCCCAGAACCTTCGCGCCGCGTGCCCGGAGAATCGGCTTCATCGCGCCAACACGGGGCCAGCCGACCGCTTCGACCTGCGAGCCCGGCCTTGCCTCGACCGGCTGGGCGGTCTGGACCCAAAGCCCGCCGCCATCGGTGCGCAGGAACAAGCCGCGCCCCGGCACGGTGAGGGTGGCGATCCCCCGCACCCGCACGAGGTCCTCGCCGCCCGCGCCCTTCAGCCGGAAAAGCTCGTCCGCCCGAACCAAGCGCGGCTCGGTTTTCGCACCGGACGCTTCCAGCGACACCACATCGGCGAGCGAATTCACGCGCAGGAAGCGGCGGGTCATCTGACGGCGCGCATTGAAAATCGTGGCCGCAACTCCGCGGATACGCACGGGACTCTCCGCCAGATCCCAAGGCACCGACTCCGGGGGCAGCGGTCCCTCCAACAACACATGGAAATCGCAGGGGCCGGCCTGGCACTCGAAGATGATGTCGCCGGCGTTCACGAAGACCTCCCGCACCTGTGCCTCCACGCTCACCCATTCACAGTCCATCTCCGGCCGCGCGAGCTCCAAACCGCTGACGGGCCTGGGCTCCAGCAAGGCATCGTGCCCGAACACCCGGATTTCCACGGGTCGTCCATCGACACCCCGGATCACCGGGGCGAAAAGTCCGGGATCCGTGATACCGATCACCTCCACCCGGTCGCCGGGGCTCGGCCAATCGTAGTCCCCTTCAAGCGGCTGCTCGATGAAACCCCCGCTTTTGCCATCGTGGATGAAAAGGGTCAGCGCGGACCTGTTAGCGAAGGTGATCACTCCTTGCAGCTTCACCGGCAGCCCCTTCGCCGCCTCCTCGGGAGTCAGTTCATGGATCGCACCTGCGGTCGTCAGGGGCTCCTGGGCAAGGACAGAGGCCAGCATCGCGAGCGCGATCGAAAGGTGCTGGATAAAACCGGGCATGCTGGCACTCACATCCCCGATTTCCCCGCGGTGCAAGAATCCAGTGAGACACCGCACGATTTATAGAATCGTGTAACCTTCCTCTCCGGCCATGGTGTACCCCTGCTCAAATACCCCAGAATGCCATGAAGACGAGAAACGCCATCCTCTGCCTGTTCGCCCTCGCCGCCCCGCTCCGCGCCGGTGAACTCTCCCCCTCCGATATCCCGTCGAATGCCGAGTGGCTGCTCCACGCCGACTTCGATGCGATGCGGGCCAGCGAAACGGGCAAGGCCGTCTTCGCCGAGATCGAAGCCAAGCACGGCGACCAGCTCCGCTCCTTCAAGCGCATGTTTTCCCTGCATCCGGTCACCGACCTGCGCGACGTCACGCTCTATGGCGATGGCAAGAAGGATCATGCGGTGGCCCTCATCGACGGCACCTTCGACAAGGCCCACATGGAGGAGGTCGTCAAGGGCGCGGACGACTATGCTTCCAGCGACTACTCCGGCACCACCATCCACACTTGGAAAGACAAGGGAACCAAGCAGCACGCGGCCTTTGCCAGCGACAGCCTGCTCGTCTTCAGCCGCCAGGAGGAACTGCTGCGCGGGGCGCTCGACACGGTGAAAGGAAACGCCCCGGCGACTGCCGACGCCTTCTTCACTTCAGACGGTGCGAAGCCGTTGATCTGCGGTCGCGCGCGTCTCGCGGGAATCGAAATGCCGGCGGATGCGGCTCGTATCCTGAAAATGGCCAGCGCCCTCAAGCTCGCCCTTTCCGAGGACGCGGGACGCTTCAAGGTGCGCGCGGGCGTGGAAGCCGCCGATGCCGCTGCCGCCGACCGCATGCGCCGGATGCTCGACGGTGTCATCGCCTTCGCCGAGACAGCCGATCCCAAGCTTGAGGGGCTCGACCTGAAGTGCGACATCACCGCGATGCCCGACAAGCCAGGCATCGCGGCCGCACTCAGCCTGCCGGTCGGCGAATGGCTCGCCCTGATGAGAAAGGCCGCAGACGAGAAGAAGTGACATCCGCGGCCGACTCCCTTCAATCCGGATCGATTTGAAAGCTTCCGAAAGCCCCGAGGATTCGACGCTCGCGCGACTGGCGCGGGACGGATCCTCGGCGGCATTCGGCATGCTCGTGAAGCGCTATCACGTGCGGGTCTTCGCCTTCCTGATGACCCTCACCAAGCATCGTCAGGATGCGGAAGACCTCACCCAGGACACCTTCCTCCGCGCTTGGGACAAGATCGATCGCTACGATCCGAGCCAGCCGTTGCTCCCTTGGCTCTTCACGATCGGGCGACGACTGTCCATCGCAGCGCTGCGACGCAGGAAGCCGTTGCCGGATGACATCCGACAGATCGATCCAAGCGAGCCGACGAACGCGGCGCTACGCTTGTGGGAACTCGCGCGGCGCGAGCTGCCGCCCGAATCGTACAGCGCGCTGTGGCTGCACTACCGCGAGGAGCTTCCACTCAAGGAAGTCGCCTCGATCCTGGGCAAGCGCGAAGGCGCGGTGAAGGTGATCCTCCACCGGGCACGAAAGACGCTCGCTGAGCGTGCCCGTCCTTCCGCGGCGCTTGCACATTCACCGCCCCTGCCCGAACCTCAGGGAACGATGCCATGAAGCTCGATGACACCCATGACGAGATCGGCGCGCTGCTGCGCAGCCACAAGCCCCGGCTTGAAGCATCCCCCGGCTTGGAGACGCGGATCATGCACGAACTCGACCGCCAGCAGCGCCCCGCATCCGCAAGACGCTGGTTGTGGTTCGCGCTGCCGCCTGCCTTTGCAGCGACTGTCCTTGTCGCTCTGCAGCAGCCCCGGAAGCCCGCCACCGGGGATCCGGGAACGACCTCCCGCGACATTCCGAAGTCGGAAGAGCTCATCCCCATCGTCGGAGGAAATCCACTGAAGCAGGAAAGCCTCGCCTTGAGCCGCGACGCCCGCCGAACCGGACGCTTCCTGATCGACTGCCTTCCTTCCGGTGGCAAGTAGGACGTCGCGGGCGTGGCCCTGCGGCGGTGCCGCCAAGCGCAGTCACTCACGCTCTGAAATGCTCCGCTCCCACCCGCGTATCCTTACCATGCCATCCCTGCGCCCGCTCCTCTTCCTCGCCTCTGCGGCAAGCCTCCCCGCTCTCCCCGAGGCCCCGCCCGCGGCCTTCCGCGCGCAGACCCTCGATCCCAAGCTCGGCATCGGCTACGGGCTCTCGATCGCGGACATCGATGGCGACGGCAAGCAGGACATCGTGCTCGTCGATGCCAAGGAGACCGTCTGGTACAAGAACCCGGAGTGGACCAAGCACCGCATGACCGGCGCGCTCACCAAGCTCGACCACGTCTGCGTTGCCGCCTGCGACATCGACCACGACAAGAAGGCCGAGGTGGCCATCGGCGCGGAATGGAACCCCGGCGACACCGAGAACAGCGGTGCCGTTTTCACTCTCACGGCGCCGGAGGACCGAACCAAGGAATGGACCGCGCAACCGCAGCATCGCGAGCCCACCGTCCACCGCATGCACTGGGTCAAGGAAGCCGCCGATACCTTCTTCCTCGCCGTGCTCCCGCTCCACGGTTGCAACAACGTGAACACCGAAGGCGACGGCATCCGCTTCCTCGGCTACCAACCGCAAAAGGACAGCGGCAAGGAATGGCCGACTTTCCTCGTCAACGACCAGTTCCACCTCGCCCACAACTTCGATCCCGTGAGCTGGCCCGGCGCGGAGGGCGAGTCCATGCTCGTCGCCTGCAAGGAAGGCGTCCACCTCCTCCGCCGCGAGGGCGAGAAGTGGAACGCCACCCGCATGACCGAAAAGGGCAGCGGGGAAGTGCGGCTCGGCAAGCTCCCGGATGGGAGGCGCATGATCGCCACCATCGAGCCCTTCCACGGCAACGAAGTCGTCATCAATCCGGAAAGCGACAGCGGTCTCTGGTCGCAGAAGCGCGTCCTGTTAGACGACGGTCTCGCCGAAGGCCATGCCCTGGCCACCGCCGACTTCCTCGGTCTCGGCTACGACCAGCTCATCGCCGGCTGGCGCAAGCCCGACAAGAACCGGAAGGTCGGCATCCGTCTGTACATCCCCACCGCCGAAGATGGCAGCGCGTGGAAACTCCACGCGACCATCGACGACAACACCATGGCCTGCGAGGACTTCAAGGTCGCCGACCTCAACGGCGACGGGAAGCCGGACATCATCGCTGCCGGAAGAGCGACCAAGAATCTGGTGGTGTATTGGAACGGGAAGTAGCACGACGTTTCACGTTGCGAAGGTAGTGTCCTCCTCAACCGAGTTCGTACGCCGCTCATCATGCCTCGCCTCTACGACCACATCGACCTGCGCGTCCCCGACCTCCCTTCTGCCGAGCCTTTCTACCGGACTCTCCTCCCTGCACTCGGCTTCACCCGCGAGCAGGACATCGAAGGCTGGCTGCAACTCGAATCCAAGGACGGCTCCCAGTTCTTCGGCATCACCGAATCGCGGTCCCATCGCGCCAACGAAAACCGTGTCGCCTTCCAAGCCTCAAGCAAAGCCGAAGTGGACCGCTTGGCTGGCGTCGCCCGCGATGCCGGAGCCCGCAACATCGAAGGCCCCATGGACTACGAGGAGAGCTACTACGCCGTCTTCTTCGAAGACCCCTGCGGCAACCGCTTCGAGGTGTGCCACCGGACGGCAGCCGCGCGATAGATCTTCACTTCTCCGCCCTCCTCTTCACCACCTCCAGGATGTTCCCTTGGATCTCTTCCAGAATCCGCTCGCTCCACCAACTCGCATAGCCGCCGAGGTGCGTATTCAGCCGGTGCCGGCTCGACAGACGCAGCACCACCTTCCCGTCCTCCCCTGTCTCGATCTCGTACCGTCCGTCCAGCACGTCGTAGAATCTCCCGCCGACGATCACATGTTGATCGAAGGCATTCGCCGGCACGAACTGCGGGTCGGCCTCGATGCTGAAGGCGATCGTCTGCCCCGGGACCCACGCCGTCACCCGCTCGAAGAAGCTCACGTTCCGCTCGAAGGTCGCCACCCCCACGACCCCTATGCCGCCCGAAGCAAAAAGCCGGAACCGCCCGATCCCCCCGGATCGACGGTTCCGACTTTTCTGAACCGGGGCAAAGACCACCCCGGCCTGGCGTTAGCGGCGCACCGGGACCCCCCGATCCCGGCCGATGAGCCCATGATACCGATGGCTGGAAAGCTTCCGGGTTGGCGGCGCCACCGGTCCCCCGACCGGTGGTGCGCCGTTCCCTGGGGCGCGGTTGCCGGACAGACGACAGAGGGGACGGGTTCCCGCAGGCAAAGCCCCCCGGCTTGCGTGCGCGATGGTATTCCCGTCCCTGCCGGTCGTTCCCCCCGTCCGGGGTTCCACGTGCTGGAAGGATGCGGCCACCTGGCGACCCCCGTCACCTCGTGCCACACCTCCGAGACTTGCGATCTCCCGTGCTTCCAGGCGCCGCGTCACTCCCCCCGGAGTGGCGGCATCGGGTTGGAAGCTGGGGAGGAAGCTCGTCATTACCGAATCAATCGCAATCGGCATTCCTCGATTTCCAAAAAATCCGAGAATTTTTAAAAATAGGATCATCAAGATTCCCATATGCTTTGGAAACCAATGGTTCCTCTGAACTTTCTAGAAGCTCACGTTCACCCCGAAGTGAGTCCGGTTCTCCGCCTCGTCCAAGCGCCAGCCGTGATCGAGCCGCAGATCGATCGAATCCACCAGCTTCATCCGCAGGCCCAGCCCGGTCCCCGAGAGGGACGACTCCGGTCCGCCCCGCTGATCCAGCGCCGCATGGTCGAAGAAGCCGAGCAACCGGAAATCACAACCCTTCACCGGCGAGATCAGCGGCGACACCAATTCAAAGGATGCATTCCACCCGCAGTCCGCCGCGAATTCCCGCTCCGCCGTGCCGCGCACCGTTTGGTAGCCGCCCGCCGCGAATTGCTCCGCGGGCAACAACCTCGAATCCGCCACCTGGGCTCCTCCCCGCAGCCGCAGTTGCCAATCCGCTCCCGGCGACCACCAGCCTTCCCCGCTCATGCGGCCGAAGACATAGCTGGAATCCGCCGCCGGATCGTAGGCCTTGAAGGCGGCGTCCTCATTGTTCCCGCCCAAGCTCCCCGGCGCGGCATACACGGTTCCCTCGAAGGCCGCGCCGCCGCTTTCCCAGGACCGCGACAGCTCGTGGCTCAGCTTGCCATGGATGAACACCACCTCGCCTGGTGAAATCGCCCCGCCGCCGAAGAGCAGGAACTGGTCGGTCCCCTTGACCTCGAATCCCGCTCCGAGCGCCTGCCGCCACCTTCCCAGCGATGACAGCGGCATTTTGTGCAAGGCCCCGAGCGACCACGAGGAACCCTCGCTCTCCACCGGGATGCCGCCCGTCGCGTAGCGCGATTGCACTTCGGCGTAGGCCGCGTCCAATTGCAGGACCTGATGGCTGGCGTGAAAGGGAATCTCCCAGCGCAGGGCGTTTGCCAGCAGCGAGGACGCCGGCATTCCCACCACGCTTTGCCAGGCCAGAAGATGCTCTCCCGGCGTCCAGCCGATCACTCCCAGAAGGAAGCGGTCGCGCCCGAGGATGTCCGGCCCGCTGTTCTCGTATCCCGCCGTGACCCGCCATGGCTTGCCCTCCTCGAAGCCGATCAGCAGGTCCGCCGTCGCCGGCTCCAGACCGGGAGAAACGAAGAGCCTCGGCTTGCGGAAAACCGTCCGGCCATACCACGCCATCTGGGCATCGATCTCTGCACGCCGCACCGGCTCGCCCGGCCGCAGGTGCAGTCCTTTTTGAATTTTCTCCGGATTCCCGTACTTCGGCCGCGAGACCCCGATCTCGCCGAAATGCCCGATCTCCACCCGCAATTCGAGAACTCCCCTCGAAAGATCCTGCTGCGGGGCATCCACCGCGACCACCGGATACCCCTCGCCGTCGTAGTGGATCAGGATCTCGTCCGCCAGCGCCGCCAGGCTGCCGGCATCGAGCGGGCGGCCCAACCACTTCTCCAGCCGGGCAGCCAGGGTGCGGGGCGAGGGCAAGGTCAGATCCTCCGATATGGACAGCCCACCGCCCGCCTCCTTCAAGGCTCCGCCCTGCGGCGACAACAGGTGGATCGCGGTGAGGCGCTTCGTGAGCAGCTCCCCGCCCGCCCCGGCATCACCCGCGGGACGCACCGGCGGCAGCGACTCCACCACGGGAGCCTCCGGCACGCGCGGCTCGACTCCCGGCAGGGACTGGCCGCGGGCGTTCGTGAACAGGACGATGGCAAGTAGCAGCCTCATGCAGGGCGCTGCAAACGCCGCAGGGATTATTTAGCAATTCCTCGCATTCAAGGCAAATGCGAAACACATAGCTATTTCTTTAAAAATTGAATCATCAGCTCTTCCTTAATTTTAAAATAAAATCCCCAAACCCCT
>CBFGPU010000048.1:0-9260 GCA_965650715.1 uncultured Haloferula sp.
GGCTGCCGAAGAAGAGAAAGTGAGCGTCCCTATCATCGCTTTTGTCGTTGATGGCCCTGTGTGAATCGATGGAAGTCCGCCGTCTGCTCGATGGCTGGAATTTCTTCACCTTCTTCGGCGTGACCGCTTTCCTCCCGCTCGGGGTGGCGCTGGTGGTTCCGGTGTTCTTTTACAACCATTTCGCAGACGCGCTGACGAAGCTGCTGGAAGCGGACGACGCGTGATCAAGCGGGGTCCGGGTGTCGCACCCCCTGCGCTCGGGTGATGTCCATCACGAGCTTCCATGAGGCAACGAAGGTCAGCACGCCTACAACGATGTAAACATGCTCGATCAAGGCCGGAGGCAAGGAAGCGTCGGCGCCCCACATGAATCCGATCGCGCTTCCTAAAAACATGGAGGCGATTTGTCCCGACCACCAGGCCGCCACTCCGCGGATACTACCGGTCGATGCTCTCGCGATCTGCGCCATTGCCCGGCAGGGAACCACCAGATTCACCAGCGGGATGAAATACGATCCAACCGCCATGGCGGGGGACACCGTCATGGATGCAGGGTCGAGAATCCCGGCATTCTTCGCGGCCCGGTACTTCCACATGAAATAGGGAATCATCGCCCCGAAGCCGGTGACAATCATCGCCCAGTCCAGCGCGGTCGGGCCTTCGACATAGCGGGTATCGTGGAGGTTCCCGGGCGGTACCTTCACGAACATCTTCAGGACATGCTGGCCTGTTTCCAAGGCCACTGAAATGCCGTAAAGCTACAGACTGGTCGCGGCAAGCGGCCCGAGGTTCCGTAGTCCTTGCCGCGATGGCGGTGGCAAGGGCGGCGGCTCCGCCGCGGGGGGCTGGTAGGGATTCTCCACGTGCCCCCATGCCGACCGGCAGGGGCCGGGGAGTCCAAGGCTCACTTCACCGGCTCCTTGTCGAGCTGGAAGGCGTCGTGGACGGCGCGGGCGGCATCCTCGATGCGCGTTTCCTCGACGGTCACGGCGATCTTGATCTCGGAGGTGGAGATCATGCCGATGTTGATCCCTGCGTCGCCGAGCGCCTTGAACATGGTGGCGGCCACACCGGAGTGGGAACGCATGCCGATGCCCACGGCGGAAAGCTTCGCGATGCCGGCTTCGGTCTCGATCTTCGCGTCCGGGCTGAGCTCGGCGAGCACCGGCTTGAGCGCGGCCTGCGCCTTGCCCAGATCATGCGAGTGCATGGTGAAGGAGTGGCGGGCGCGGTCGTCGTGAGCGATGTTCGACACGATCATGTCGAGGTTGATCTCCGCCTCGCCGAGGGCGCCGAGGATCTTGCCGGACATGCCGGGGACATCCGGGATGCCGGTGATGGTGACGCGGGCTTGGGAGCGCTCGATGGAGACTCCGCGGATGACGACGTTTTCCATGGCAGGATGTTCTTCGAGCACCAGCGTGCCCGGGTTGTCATTGAGAGAGGAACGGACTTCGAAGACGACGCCGAATTTCTTGGCGAACTCGACCGAGCGGGACTGCATCACCTTCGACCCGGACGAGGCCATTTCCAGCATTTCGTCGTAGGAGATCTCGGGCAGCTTGCGGGCGTTTTTCACGATCCGCGGATCGCAGGTGTAAACGCCGTCCACGTCGGTGAGGATCTGGCAGACATCGGCCTTCAGCGCGGCGGCGACGGCGATGGCGGTGAGGTCGGAACCACCGCGGCCGAGGGTGTGGATCATGCCCTCCGGAGTGACGCCCTGGAAGCCGGCGACGACGAGGGTTTTTCCCCCATCGAGTTCGCGCTGCATGAAGGCCGGGTCGATGTCCTGGATGCGGCCGCGGGTGTGGGAACCCTTGGTGTAGATGCCCGCCTGGCGGCCGGTCACGGAGACGGCTTCGACGCCGGCCTCGTGCAGGGCCATGGTGACGAGGGCGATCGACTGCTGCTCGCCGGTGGCGAGGAGGACGTCCATTTCGCGCTCGGAGGGAGTCTCGCTGAACTCCCTGGCCATCTTGATCAGGCCATCGGTGATGCCGGACATGGCGGAGACCACGGCGACGACCTGATTGCCCTGGTCGCGGGTGCGTTTCACGCGTGCGGCGACGTTGCGCATGCGGTCGATGGAGCCGACGGAGGTGCCGCCGTATTTTTGCACGATGAGGGCCATGGCCAGTCCGGTGAACGGGCCGGGAGTGAAGGGGAGCGCTCCGGAGATGGCAAGCCCGCGGTGGGGCAGCCCTGCCAGAAACGCGGGCTTTGCCAAGCGGGGCGGGCGTAGCATGGTGGCGGCGCATGGCATTTCCGCCCGGTTTTCTTTTTGGTACGGCGAATGCCGACCACCAGGTGGAGGCGCATGATCCGAAGCGCGAGGATGTTTGGGATCTGTGGGAGCGGTGTCAGGGGCTAACGCCGCGAGGACGCGGGACGGACTTCTGGAACCGCTACGAGGAGGACATCGCCGCGGCGGCGGGGATGGGCTGCAAGTTGTTCCGGTTCTCGATCGCGTGGGCACGGGTGGAGACGGCGGCGGGAGTCTTCGATGCGGAGGCACTGGCTCACTACCGGCGGGTGGCGGAGTGCGTGCGCGACTGCGGCATGAAGGTGATGGTGACATTGCATCACTTCGTGTGGCCGGTGTGGCTGGAGCGGGATCACGGGGGGATGATCGGGGAGGAGTTCCCGGATTTCTTCGCGCGCTATGCGGCGCGGGTGGCGGAGGCGCTGGGGGATCTGGTGGACTGGTGGATCAGCTTCAACGAGCCGAGCCAGCTCACCTTCGGCTACATCATGCCGTGGTGGCAGAGCCGCTACTACATGCCGCCGGGGCTGCCGCGCGGGACGGTGGTGGAGGCGGAGGCCGAGGCGGTGGGGAAGCTGATCCCGAACCTGTTCCGGGCGCACGCGCGGGCGCGGGTGGCGATCCGCAAGCGCAGGGCGGACGCGAAGGTGGGGGTGAATCCTCTGGTGACGGGGTTTCCGACCTGGCTGCAGATGATCATGGACTGGGGGGCTTGCCACCGGGGGCTCTCGGAGGCGGTGTTCAAGTTCACGACCAGCGGCGCGCTGGTGAGCGAGCGCGGCGAGGTGGATCTGGTGATCGGCGGGGTGACGGAGGGCGACCAGACGCGCTACGAATTCAGCGATCCGTATTTGAGGACGGGGAAGGCGGTGCTGGTGCTGGAAGGATACGCGGGTGAGGGAGTGGCTTCGCTGGCGGGCAAGCAGGTGGGGGTGATCGGGGTGGGCAACCAGCCGGAGTCGTGGAAGCGCGATCTCCCGGATGGAGCGCGGAAGAAGATCTTCACCAACTACGATGAAGCCCGTAGATCGCTGGCGGAGGGGAAGGTGGCGGCGGTGTATGGCGACGCGTTTTTCCTGCTGCCCTTCGAGCTGAAGGGCGGCGGGCGCTTCCGTTTTCTAACGACCGGCCTGAGCGACGAGCATTACGTGGTGGTCGCGCCGCACGGGCACGGGCGCCTGATGGAGCGGGTGAACAAGGCGGTGGCGGCGTTCCAGCACGAGCTGGCGGGTGCATGCGGGGTGCCGTGGATTTCGCAGCCCGGGGCGGTAGCGAAGGAGATCCACCGGCCGCTCTCGCTGCACGAGGTCTTCGCGGGCGGGGACACGCTGCCGGAGAACATGTCCGGCACGCGCGGGATGCGGCGGATCAAGCGGCGCGGGAAGATCCGCATCGGCGTGCGCACGGATGCGCCGGGGGTTTCATCGGCATGCGAGGAGGAGGGGCTGGAGATGAAGCTGGCGCGGTTGATCGCACGCGAGGTGCTGGGCGACGAAGGGAAGCTGGATGTGGTGCCGCTCGAGCCCTGCGAGCGGCTGGAAGTACTGGAGTCGAAGTCGAGCTGGCTGAATTGGGCGTGGCGTTTCTGGGGAACGACGAGTTTGATCGCGAACGCGAACTGGTGGTACCTGGGAACATCGGGGCGCCTGCCGGACGAGCTGTGTCCGGCGGAGGCGGTGGGGGCGCAGGACTTCGTGGGTCTGGACTATTACTGGGGGCTGCCGACGTGGCGGCTGCACCGGTTCCGTTTGTTAGAGGATGCGGCGCACGGGCGGTTCCTGAGGGCTCCGGTGTGGCCCGAGGGATTGTTCCATGCGCTGCAGCGCTTTCACCGCTGGTTTCCCGAGCAGGAGATCCTGATCGTGGAAAACGGGTGCGTGCCCTCGGCGGACGGGATGACGCGGGGGGAGTATATCAAGAAGCACCTGGCACAGGTCGAGCGAGCCCTGGAGAAGGGGGTGCCGGTGAGGGCCTACAACTACTGGTCGGTCACCTCGAACCGGGAGTGGGGGCATGCCTTTGATCCGAATACGGACTTCGGCCTCTACTTCGTCGACCTCGACAAGGACGAGCGCTTGCAGCGGGAGGAAACGGAGGAGGTTGAGACTTACCGCAAGCTCATCCGGGAGATGTCGCGGCAGTAGGAATCAAGGTTGCACGTTCACCTCGACCTCGGCTCCGGCGAGCCTTGTGTGGAGCTTCTTCAACTGAAGCAGGGGCCACCATCGATACAGGAGGATTTCGAGGGGATGCCACATGGCAACCCAGCCGATGATGGAGAGTCCTTCCCTGAGGATCCCGTGCCAGGTCCCGGAACCCGGCGCGAAGAGGGATGCGGCGGCATTGCAGAGGATGAGGAAAGCGAGACCGATCATCAGGCTCACCCGGCCCTGGCGAAGCAGTTGCTTTAACTGGCGCAGGGTAACCTCGGCCCGGTATTCGAAGTAGTGGCGGAGTGACTTCGCGACGAGTTCCCGAGGCTCCGGCAGCATGGGATCCGGCCGGGGCAAGTGAATCACCAACCGCAGCCTCGCATCCTTGGGGCACTCTTCGGCGGAGGAGACGATGAACTCCTCCGCATCGGGATCCAGGTCCCGTTCGTGGAAAGGCGAGGGATCGATGGTGTTGAAAAGCTGCCGGAGATCCGTGACCTTCAGTTCGATGGGCGGAGCGGTGCCGACTTGCTTCACGACGGTTCCGATCCTAACATAACGGGATCGCCAAGCGAGACGATATGAGCGTGGTTTCCCAATTCCCCGAGACGGTGACCTTGCTACAATGGCTGGGCACGGCCCTCGGGCTGGGGCTGTTGGTGGGATTAGAGAGGGAGTGGACGGAAAACCCGATCGCGGGCATCCGCACCTTCGGCTTGATCGGGCTGTTCGGCGGGTTGGCAGGAGTCATGGGCACGGTCTTCGGCGGCTGGATCATCGCGAGCGGACTCGTCGCCTGCACGGCGATGGCGATCATGGCCAATCTTGCGGCGATGCGGCAGAAGGATCCGGATATCGGGCTGACCACGGAGTTCGCGATGCTGGCGATCTTCGCGATCGGAGCTTTGGCCGGCTTGGGGCAGCTCGCGCCCGCGGTCGCCTGCGCGGGCACGGTGATGGTCTTGCTCCAGTACAAGCAGCCGCTTCACGGTGCGATTCGGAAAGTCGGCGCCAAGGACTTGAAAGAGATCGCCCGGCTCGTGCTGGCAGGCCTGGTGATCCTGCCGCTGCTGCCGAACCAGGAGATGGGGCCGTTGGGGATACTGAATCCCTTTAAGATCTGGCTCATGGTGGTCTTGATCGTGGGCATCAGCCTGGCCGCCTATCTGGTGGGGAAATTCATCGGCGGGGCGAAGAGTGCGGTGATCGCAGGAGTCCTGGGCGGATTGGTTTCGAGCACGGCGGCGACGGCGAGCGTGTCGCGACGGAGCCGTGCGGAAGGCTCGGCGGGTATCGTTCTCGCGGCGATCATTGTCACGGCGTCGGCGGTGGTTTTCGGGCGCGTGATCGTGGAAGTCGTGCTGACCGCCCCTGGCCAGAAATGGGCGGTGCTGCCGCCGCTGGCCGCGATGATGGTGTGGAGCGGGCTGGTGGCGGCGGCCACCCTTTGGATCGCGAAGCGCGCCGGGCAGGAGCCGGGCGATGAAGAGGCGCCTTCGGAACTCAAGGGGGCGGTGATGTTCGGATTGCTCTACGTGGGGGTGCTTTATGCGGTGGCCTTGGGGAAAGAGCATTTCGGAGACTCCGGGCTCTATGCGGTCGCGGCGATCTCGGGTCTGACCGACATGGATGCGATCACGCTTTCCACATCGGGCCTCGTGGCATCAGGCGAGGTGGATACGAAGACCGGATGGCGGGTGATCCTGCTGGGGGGATTGGCGAACCTCGTGTTCAAGGCGGGTTTGGCGGCGGTGCTCGGGACCGGGCAGTTCCTGAAATGGACAATGGCGGGGTTCGGGGTTGCGGTGGCAGGCGGGGTGGCGATCTTGCTACTATGGCCGTGGTAGGAGCTTGGACGGTTGGTCAACCGGGCATGACCGGACCACTTCTTCATCGCTACGATCCCTTCGGGATCGGGGATCCTTCCGGCGGCCAAGCGGGGGTGTCGCTCGTTCCTCGCGCAGCCCCCGGCTACCGCGCTGTGATCCCTTCGGGATCGGGGTCAGGGACCACTTCATGCTTATGCTCGCGGGAGAAGACGGCATAAACCGCGGGGACAACGAAGAGGGTGAGGAAGCCGGAGAAGATGAGGCCGCCGACGACGGCAATGCCGAGGGATTGGCGGGAACCGGCGGAGGCGCCGAGCGAGAGGGCGATGGGAAGGATGCCCAGGATGGTGGCGAGGCTGGTCATCAGGATCGGGCGGAGGCGGGCGACGGAGGCTTCGAGGACCGCGCGGACCTTGCCGAGGCCCTGCTCTTTCCGCTGGTTGGCGAATTCAACGATGAGGATGCCGTTCTTGGTGACGAGGCCGACGAGCATGATGATGCCGATCTGGCTGAAGACGTTCAAGGTCTGGCCTGTCAGATGCAGGGTGAGCAGGGCGCCGGCGAGCGAGAGCGGGACGGTGAGGATGATGATGAAGGGATCGATGAAGCTCTCGAACTGCGCGGCGAGGACGAGGTAGATGATGAGCAGCGCGAGGACGAAGGCGAAGAGGAGGCTGGAGGAGCTTTCCGCGAAATCGCGCGACTGGCCGGCGAGCGCGGTGCGGACGCCATCGGGCAGGATTTCGTCCGCGATGCGGTCGAGTTCCGCGATCCCGTCACCGAGGGTTTTGCCCGGCGCGGGGGACCCTTGGATGGTGGCGGAGACGGAGCGGTTGAAGCGGAAGATGGCGGCGGGGCTGGCGGATTCGTCGAAGCTGACGAGGTTGTCGAGGGAGACCATGCCGCCGTTCTTGGTAGGGACGAAGAGCTTCTTCAAGTCGCCCGGGTCGTTGCGGTCCTGGCGCTGCATCTGGCCGATGACCTGGTACTGCTTGCCGTCCTTCAGGAAGTAGGCGAAGCGGCGGCCGGAGTAGGCGAACTCCACGGTGCGGGCGATCTGCTCGACGGAGACGCCCATCTCCGCGGCCTTGTTGCGGTTGATCGAGATCACGCCTTCCGGGCGGTTCACCTTGAGGTCGGCATCGATCTGGCGGAGGACGGGGCTCTTGTTCGCCGCGTCCATGAACTTGGGCAGGACCTCGATCAGGGTTTCGAGATTGTTCGCCTGCAGCACGTACGAGAGCGGCTGGCCCGCGCGGCGGTCGCCGATGGTGGGCGGCTGGGTGGCGAAGGCGCGCACGCCGGTGAAGGCGTTCATGTCTTCCATGATCTGTTTGTGGATCTCCACCTGGCTGCGGTCGCGCTCTTCCGGCGGCACGAGGTAGATATTCTGGATGGCGACGTTCGCCTCGGTTCGTCCGCCCGCTCCCATGATGGTGAAGGTGCGGAAGGTCTCCGGGATGTTGTCGTGGACGTAGGTGTCGAGTTTGTCCATCCAGCTTTCCGTGAACTCGAAGCTGGAGCCTTCCGGTGCCGTGACGTTGATGCGGATGTTCTCACGGTCCTCCAGCGGGGCCAACTCGCGGGGCACCGCCTTGCCGAGCCATACGATGAGGAAGGCGTTGCCAGCAAGGATGAGGAAGGCGACCCAGCGCACCTTGAGGAAGCCGCCGAGGCTGCCGCGGTAAGCCCGGGCGAGGAGCGTGAAGAAGGGTTCGGTGACGCGGTAGAACCAGTTCTTCTTCTCGCGGTGCCCCTTGAGGAGGAAGCGGCACATCATCGGCGAGAGCGTCAGCGCGACGAAGGCGGAGACGAGCACGCAGCCGGCAAGGGTGATGCCGAACTCGCGGAACAAGCGGCCTGTCAGGCCGGAGAGGAAGATGATCGGCAGGAAGACGGCGGCGAGGGCGATGGTGGTGGAGATGACGGCGAAGTAGATCTCCTTCGATCCGGTGATCGCGGCTTGGAGCGGCGGCATGCCTTCCTCGATCTTGGTATAGATATTCTCCAGGACAACGATGGCGTCATCGCAGACCAAGCCGATGGCAAGGACGATGGCCACGAGCGTGAGCACGTTGATCGAGAAGCCGGCCACGTACATGATGAAGAAGCCGGCGATGATGCTGACGGGGATGGCGATGACGGGAATGATCGTGGACCGCCAGTCGCGCAGGAAGAGGAAGATGATGAGCGCGACGAGGCCGAAGGCGATGATCAGGGTTTCCTCCACCTCCGAGACGGAGCGGCGGACGAAGCGGGTGAAGTCGTAGCCGACTTCCATGGTCACGTCCTGCGGGATCTCCTTCTTGACCTGTTCGAGCCGCTTGTAGAATTCGTCCGCGATGGCGATGGCATTCGTATTCGGCTGGGGGATGACCGCGACGCCGATCGAGTACACGAGGTCGCGCTTGGTGCCGGTGCGCAGGTTTTCCGGGCCGAGCTCGGCATAGCCGATATCGCGGAAGTGGATCTGGCGTCCGCCCTCTTCCTTGATGATGAGGTTCTCGAAGTCCTCCGGAGTATTCAGACGACCGAGGACGCGGAGCGACAGTTCGGTGGTGGTGCCTTCAAGGCGGCCGCTGGGAAGGTCCACGTTCTGACCATCGAGGGCGGTCTGTACGTCGATGGGCGTCAGGCCGTGGACGGCGAGCTTCACGGGGTCCATCCAGAGGCGCATGGCGAAGCGCTTCTCACCGAAGATGCGGACGGAAGAGACGCCGGGGATGGTCTCCATGCGCTCGCGCACCAGCCGGTCCGCCAGATCGCTTACCTCCAGGATGCTGCGCTGGTCACTGAACATCGAGAGGAAGAGGATGGGTTGCGAATCGGCATCCGCCTTCTCGACCACGGGAGGATTCGAATCGACGGGCAGATTCCGCACGGCGCGGGAGACCCGGTCGCGGACATCGTTCGCGGCGGTATCCAGATCGGTATCGAGGGTGAACTCGACGGTGATCTGGGAGCGCTCCTGGCGCGACTCCGAGGACATGGTGCGAATGCCGGCGATGCCGT
>CBFGPU010000049.1:0-9243 GCA_965650715.1 uncultured Haloferula sp.
GGGCCTTCAGCTCCACCAGCACGGTCACCGTCTTGCCGTTTTCGGCCGCGCGGATCAGCGCGTCGATGATCCGCGACTGCCGGGCGGTGCGGTAGAGCACCTGCTTGATCGACACCACCTGCGGGTCGTCCGCGGCTTCCTCGACGAGCCGCATCACCGGCTCGAAGCTTTCGTACGGGTGATGTAGTAGCAAATCGCGGCGGCCGATTGCCTCGAAGATCGATTCGCCGGGGGCGAGGTCCGGGGAAGGCTGGGCTGGCCAGTCCTCGTCGCGCAGGGCTTCCGCGCCGGGGAGGAAGGCGAGGTCCATGAATCCCGAAAGGGCGAGGGGACCGTTGACGCGCAGGATCTCGTTGCTCGTCGCGAGGCAGACCTCCTGGATCACCTTCGACAGGTCGCGCGGCAGGCTGGCGGGAAGTTCGAGCCGCACGGTGTCCGAGAGCTTGCGCGCGGCGAGCACTTCTTCCATCTCGCCCGCGAGGTCGGCGGCGTCCTCTTCCTGCACGGCAATGTCGCCGTTGCGCGTTACCCGGAAGCAGGTGGTTGCCTCGACGTCTTCGCCGGGGAATAGCTCGTGAGCATGGCGCGCGACGATGTCTTCCACCAGGACGAAGGCCGAGCTATCGCCGACATCGCTCACCGGGAAGCGGCGAGGAATGCCTTCGGGGATCGGGATCAGCGCGTGACGGACCCCGGATGTTTCAGGATCTGAGATGCGGCACGCGACGATCAACTGCAGCGCGGGCACCACGGGCGGCTCTTCGCCGGGCACCACGGCCAGGGGAGTGAGCAAAGCCGAGATGGAGTCGTGGAAGGCCGCCGCCACCTGGTCCGATTGCGACGGCGTGAGCGACTTCGGATTGAGGAAGCGGATGCCGGCCGAATTGAGCGCCGGCACGAGGGCGTCCTTGAAGAGCACATACTGGCTTTCCACCATCTGCTGCACGCGCTTGCGGATGGCGGTGAGCTGCTGGTTCGGCGTCATGCCGGAGGGATCCGGCGCCTTGCGGCCGCTGCGCGACAGGAGCATCAGGCTGCCCACGCGGACTTGGAAGAACTCGTCGAGATTCGATGCCGTGATCGCCAGGAACTTCACCCGCTCCAGCAAGGGAAGATCCGCTCGCAGCGCTTCATTCAGCACCCGCTGGTTGAATTCCAGCCAGGACAGCTCGCGGTTGATGAAGGGAAGGGGCATGTGGGATTGAGTAGCGAGTAGCAGGTAGCAAGTAGCGGGGGTGGTGAAGAAGCGGCGGGGCTAGCCCGCATCGTCGATCACGACTTCGAGCCCGAAGACCTGTTCGAAGAGGTCGCCCTTCGAGGCCATCGCGAGGCGTTCGACGGCGGCATCCGTCACGCCGGGAAGCACGAGCCGCAGGCGGCGGTCGTCGCGGCGGATCACGATTTCGTGGACGCGCTGGTCGTGGGTTCGCTCGAGCGCGTCCGCCACGCGGAGCAGCGCCGCGAGCTTGGAAACGCGAATGCGGTCCACGGTGTCGAGGTCGCGGTAGTTCGGGTGATCGATCCGCGGGCCGGAGTGACGGTGATAGCGCGAGATCATGGCCACCATCGTGATATCCTGGCGGTCGAGCCCGAAGATTTCGCTGTTGAGAATGATGTACTCGGAGTGCTTGTGATGCGCGCGCGGGCTCACGAAGGTCCCGACCTCGTGAAGGATGGCCGACACCTGCAAAAGCATCGCGTCGTGCTTCGTCATTCCGTGCAGCTCTTGCAACTCGGTGAAGAGATGATGGCAGATCTTCGCCACGTGTTCGCCGTGGCGGGGATCGGATTGATAGCGCAATGCGAGGATGCGGGCGGAACGGAGCACTTCCTGGTCCAGCGTTCCCACCAGGCTCCCGGACACCAGCAGGTCCTGCAAAATCCCCTGCTCGTAGTCGCTCGACGGGATATGGACTTCCTTCAGTCCGAAGCTTTCCGCGATCGCGAGATTGGTCTCCAGTGCGGGCAGCAGGGCTTCCGCGGTCTGGTAGTCGATCTGGTAGCGCGTCACGAGGTCGAGGTCGCTCATCTGTGCTGCTTCGAGCGTCGTCTTCTTCAGCGACTTCAGGGAGTGTGCGCCCATCCCCTTCGAGAGATAGCGAGCGATCTGTTGGATCTCATAGCCGATCACCACCAGCGCGTCGAGTTCCACATCGTGATAGTCGAACTTCATCTGCGCGAGGTTGCCGCTGGTGTGCTCGCGGATCACCCGCAGCATCGCGGCACCCTCGGCATGCGAGCCATCGGTCGCCTCGCGGGTGCGGTGCGTGCCGAGGCGGTAGCTGGTGTAGCGGGTGATCGCGCCTTCCTGGAATAGCAGTGCCCGGGTGTTTCCCGGGCCCACGTGGACCACCAGCGTGCAGCGGCGCTTCATCGCCGGCGTGTCCTTCAACCGGCGGCGGGTCTTCAGATAGATCAGGCGCGTCATCTCGCCGTCGTCGATCGGGTTGATCGAGAGGCCGCACGCGATGCGGATGCGGTTCAGGAAGACGTCGTAGTTGGTGGCCTCGACCAGGATGTTGGTCGCGACCGCGCGGGTGACGGCGCGGCCGTCCGCCCCGTATTCCGCCAGGGCGTTCTGATAGTCCTTCAGGATCGCGACGATCCGCTCGGTTGTCTCCGCGCTCACGCGGCCGTGGCGGAAGACATCGCGCGCGAGCGGGGCGGGCTGCTCCAGGAAATCGACCGCCCGGTGGGTGCCGTTAGGAAGCACCTCCGCGACCAGCAGCGAAACCGAACTGGCACCGACGTGGATCGCGGTTACGAGCGACCCGGCGGCGTCGGCGAGCGGAGCGGAAGACATCGGCAAAAGGACAGCGCGGGCGGACCCGGCTTTCAATGACGAATGTGTGACGGTCGAAGAAGCCGGGACTCCATGCTTGCATGCCCGCCACCGGCGGATGACCATGCGCCCCGATGAAAATCGGCGAGGTCATCAAGCGATACCGGGTGAAACCCGGGGAAAAGTTGGACCTCGCGGCCTATGACCCCGGGGATTGCTCGCTCTTCACCGATGGCGGGAAAGCCGAGTCGCAAGCGGTCTTCGACGAACTGCGGGACGAGCTTCAGGCCCTCCAGAAGGTCCTCTACGCGCAGAGCAAGCACCGCATCCTGATCGTCCTCCAGGCGATGGACACCGGTGGCAAGGACGGCTGTGTGAAACATGTTTTCTCGCGCGTCGATCCACAGGGCATCCATGTGAAGGCGTTCAAGAAGCCGAGCGAGGAAGAGCTCGCGCACGACTTCCTCTGGCGTGTCCATCCCCACGTTCCCGGCAACGGGCAGATCGTGATCTTCAACCGCAGCCACTACGAGGATATCCTCGCCGTGCGGGTGAAGAAGCTCTTCGGCGACGAGGTGTGGAAGCGCCGCTACCGGCACGTCATCGAGTTCGAGCGCATGCTCGCCGAGGAGGGCACGACCATCATCAAGATGTTCCTGCACATCTCGAAGGACGAGCAGAAGCGCCGCCTCGATTCCCGCCTTGCGAACCCCGCGAAGCATTGGAAGTTCAATCCGGACGATCTTTCCGACCGTGCGCGCTGGAGCGAGTTCCAGAAGGCCTACGAGGATCTCATCGAGAAGACCAGTACCGAGCAGGCTCCCTGGTTCATCATCCCGGGCGACCGCAAGTGGTACCGCAACCTGCTGGTGGCCCGCATCATGGTGGATACCCTGCGCGGCCTGAAGATGGATTTCCCGAAGCCGGGCTGGGATCCCGCTTCGGTCACCATCGTGTAAGACGGATGAAGCGCCTCGTTCTGTTAGCCTGCATGCTTCTTCCGGCCGGACTCTCCGGTTGCGGCGGGTCGGAGCCGGGAAAGAAAGAGCCGGAGCAACTGGATCCCTACCGCTCGGTCATGTCCGAGCGGATCAATGAAGTCATCTACTCGGGCAAGCGTCCCGCGAAGGTGATGGCGGAACTGGCGCTCCTCGGCGTGACCCCCGGCAAGAAGTTCGGCGACTTCAAGGAGGAGAGCAAGATCGACGACTGGTTCGCACCCACGGGCGAAGAAGCCGGCCCGGTCCGCTACACCTCCTTCACCTGCGGCCTCTCCCCCGTGGTCGACGGCAGCGGCAAGATGATCCGCTTCTACCGGAACCGGAAACTGATCGACGGGGAGATGCAGCCGGAGATGTTCCTCGGCCCGGGAGAAGAGTAAGAAAGTGGAGGTCAGGTCCGCGGGGAAGTATGCCCACATGCCCCTGGATTCACTGCGCCAACCCAAATCCGCTTTTTCATAATCCCACGGGCACGCGGTTTTTTCGCGAATCTCTCAAGATTTCGAAATTTGTAATGATCTGGTTATAAGATACATGCGGGTTTACTATGGATACGCATAGGTATCCATCCTCCCCATGATTGGCTAAGGACTCAGCATCCGCCGGAAAGTCCCGGGCGGTTGAGCCCATGAAACTCCAGACTTACGACACGTACTACCCAGACGCATCGGTTCCGGATTGCTTGGACACCACCGTGGCTGGCGAGGAGGAGGTCCTGTCCCCGCTCGCGGATGAGGGGAACTTCCCGGGAATCTCGAAAGTGATCCGCACCATCCGGGAAGAGTACTCACGCCCCCTCACGGTCACCACGCTGGCCCGCGAGTGCGGCATGTCCGTCCGCTCGCTTCACCGCGCCTACCGCGCCGTCACCGGAAACACGGTGGGCCGCGACTTGCTGAACCGCCGCATCGAGGCCGCCGCCGACATGCTCCGCGAAGACGATATCAAACTGGAACCCGTCGCCATGGAAACCGGACTCCGGAACGCCAAAAACCTCTGTCGCCTTTTCAAAGAACACTTCGGGCTCACGCCGGGCCAGTGGAAGGAATCCTTCCACCGCTCCTGCGCTCGCAGCGCTTGATCCGATTCTTCATCGCAAACCCAAACATGAAGAATCATCAAGCGACTGGAGAGCATCATTTTCCGTGCCCGGCCATCGGGGTAGGAGCGGGCGCCGCGCGGTCGGGTTTTCCGCGCGGTGCCCGGCTCCATGCCCGCGGATTTGCCCTGGTCATCACGCTCTCCCTCATGGTGCTGATCACCTTGCTGGCCGTCAGCCTGCTCGCCCTCTCCACCGTTTCGCTACGCGCCGGGAGCCGGGACGATGCGGCCGCCCGGGCGCGGGCGAACGCCCGCATGGCCCTCATGCTCGCCCTGGGACATCTCCAGCGGCAGGCCGGGCTCGACACCCGGGTCACCGCCCGCGCGGATATCCTCGACGACAGCAATCCTCCCGTGCTCGGCGTGTGGAAGAGCTGGGAAGGCAGTGACCACGATTCGCAGGGCCGGCCGATCTCGCCGGGAAACTATGAATCCGCCAAGGAGGACCGCTTCCTGTCATGGATGGTCTCCGGCGATCATGAGACGATCCCCGAGACCGGCGAGCGGAAAGGCACCGTGCCGCTCGTGGGATCCCAATCGGTCGGTACCGGAGCGGGCCGCTCCGATCTCGAGATCCACCTTGAGCCGACCGAGATCGACGAAGGCTTGAACGACGGTGCCATCGCGTGGTGGATCGGCGGTGAAAACCAGAAGGCCCGCCTGCCCAAGCCCTACAAGCCTGAGGACAACCACGCGGCGCGCTGGTCGATCCTCGCGAAGTCGCACTCGGTCGCCGACCCCGAGATCTTCCGCATGCAGGACCTCATCAACGATCCTCTTCCCGCGGAGAAAGCGTTCACGCACCAGCTCGGGGACTTCGTCGGCGAGAAGCAGGACCTCGCGGTCTCGAAAGAGTTCTTCCACGATCTCTCCGCCACCTCGGTCGGTCTCCTCACGAACACCGCCACGGGCGGCTGGCGCAAGGACATGTCTCTCCTGACGGAGTTCTGGACCTCGATCCCGAGCTCGAACCTGCCCTTCTTCCGAGGCACCACGCAGAAGGACATCCTGTTCACCAAGCCGACCGCCGCCAGTGCCTACCCCGCGAAGTCGATGCTTTACCCGTGGTCCGCCTACCGCGGTTCGAACCACATCCCGATCTATCGCCACGGCGCGGTCAGCAGTTGGGAAAACCTCAAGGACTGGGCCACTGCATACAAGCGGATGACCTCGACCTCGAGCGGCCGCAATCGCATCCCTCATGCCTCGCAAGCCATCGATGGCGATGCGTTCAGTTTCATCCATCGCGTGCGGATTCTGCCGGTGGTCGCGCGGGTCCAGTGGGTGTTCTCCCACTATGCCGGCCCGGCGGCGGCCTCGAATCCCCCGCCACCCAGCGGCTACGTCGAGCCGCGGCTTCTCCTCACGCCGGTGATCACGATGTGGAATCCCTACAGCGTGGAGATTACCTCTCCGGCCATGAACTTCAGCCTGGCGAGGCCGATTCCGGCGGCCCTCCGCTACACCATCAACGGCAACCAGAACCCGGTTTACAACAGCGTCCTCGCCGGCTCGACGAACAACCTGCCCGCGATGTCCCAGAACTCCGCCATCAGCTATGAGATCGCCGCTCCGGGCAGTTTCAAGCCGGGCGAGACCCGGGTTTTCAGCCCGGCGTCGAATTCCTATCGGGATGGCTACGCCGCAGGCGGCGCCGCGCTGCAGCTTCAGGCCGGTTATCGGGGGACGAAGGGCGGGCACTACTTCCCTCTGGTGGATCTTGCCGGCAAGCGGATCGCGGTGGCCCCCGGCTCTTCGATCAAGGCGGACGCGAAATTCGACACGACCTACCTCGATATCGCGACCGGCGTGGGCATCTACCTCGACATGAAGCCCGTCGGCGCTTCCAACATTCATCTGGCTTACCGCATGACCTACACGCCGGCGATGGCGTCCGCGGTCTATCCTCCCTTGCCGAATCTCGCCTCGGCCTCGCTGAGCGGGGCCGCCTCCAATCCGGTGCCCTTCCTCTCCACCATGTTCGGCGCGCGCATGGCGAGCCGCACCCACATCCCCGCGAAGGGATTCGTCCAGTCCAGCCCGCTGGTGAACTACACCGCCATGGGTAACAAGGACACCGTCGAGGTGACGATCGGCAGGCACTACCTCGGGACCCGGCATCCGGTGAACTCGCCCTTCGACTACAGCTTCGTCGAGCACTCGGCGGGCGGCGACAGCTACCTTCCGAATGCCAGCGATACCTCGCAGCGCGGTTACATCGTGACCGGATTCCTGAAGGGCGACGGGCTTTCGCGCTGCGTGATCGCCGAGCTTCCGGTCCGCCCGGTGCAATCCCTCTGCGAACTGCAGAACTGGGACCTCCGCTACGAGAATCCCGTGCCGCCCTTCGCCTTCAATCTCATCGGCAATAGCGATGCTTCGCCCCTGATCCCATCCGATGCGGTGGTCGATTCGTCGAATGCCAGCCTCAATGTCAACCTCCAGCACGACGACTCCTACTGCGCGAACCACATCCTGTTCGATGACTGGTTCTTCTCGTCGATCGCCCCCGATCCCACATCGTACGGGACCTCCGGCAAGTCCCTGCAGCAGGTCTACACGGACTTCTTGAGCGAAGGGATGCCCTTGGGGAACCGCGCTTACAAGCCGCTTGCCGAAGACGCCGCCGCCGCCGCAGGCGATACCTCGAAGGCCACCGAACTCTATAACGACCACGTCAGGGGTGCGAACGGCTGGAAGACCATCGCCTCCCGTCTGGAGGTCGAAGGAATGTTCAACGTGAACTCCACGTCGGTTACCGCATGGCAGGCATTGCTCGGCCACGCCCGCAAGCAGCGCGTTCCTTTCGTTCAGGAGTCCGGCACCTCCTGGAGCGTGGATTCCTCGGATGAGAGCGATCATCCGTGGAATCGTTTCAGCATCGCCGGCGACGTGCAGGCCGGCAAACCGGGCTCGGCAGGGGCCTTCCCCGGGGCATCCGAGTTCGCAGGTTATCGCGTCGTCGATGACGATCTGATCGAGGAACTCGCGAAGAAGATCGTCGAACAGGTCCGGACCCGCGGCCCCTTCCTTTCGCTTTCGGAGTTCGTCAACCGCCAGCTCAGCTCCGGCGACCTCGCGCTTGCGGGTGCGGTTCAGGCGGCATTGAACGAGATCGGGGAGGGGGGAACCGGAAACCCCTTTTCCGCCATCCAGTCGATGTCGAACGACGCCCCGGCCATGCCTGCCAATGCGGCGGAAGCCGAGTACCGTTTCCCCGCCGCCGCCGCCGGGGAAAGCGCCTACGGCCTGCCGGGCTGGACCCGTCAGGCGGATGTCTTGCGCCCGCTGGCTCCGATCCTGTCGGTGCGCGACGACACCTTCACCATCCGTGCCCACGGGGACGCCCGCGACGAGGACGGCAAGGTTCTCAGCCGCGCCGTCTGCGAGGCCGTGGTGCGCCGGACGAGGAATTACGTCGATCCCGCGGACGATGCCGGTTTGGCCACGGTGCCGGTCTCCCAGATCAACAAGACCTTCGGGCGCCGTTTCGAAATCGTCAGCTTCCGCTGGCTTAGCCCCTCGGAAATCTGACATTGTGTAGCCATGCGTCTGATCATTCTGCTCATCGGATTCCTTCCGCTTGCATCCCTCGCCCAAGAGAAGGCCGGGCGGAGCTGCCGCTTGCTCATGCTCGGCGACCGCGGCAGCGTGCCCGCCCCCTTGTACCTCCACGACGGCACCACCGCCCGGGAGGTGGAGGTGCCGCGCATGAATCTCTCGATGCCCTACGAGATGCCGCCGGGCGCGCTCACCCTGCGGCTGCTTTCGTCGATGCCCGCGGAAGGCCAGCCGGTGAATCCCGGCGCACCTTCCGGCACCGTCGGCGAGTCGGTGGGTTCCTTCTACCTGCTCGTCACCGCGGACCCGTCGAACAAGACGGTGCCCGTGAGAATGCAGGTGATCGACGCTTCCGCGGACCGCTTCAAGAACGGCCAGATGCTGTGGTACAATCTCACCGCCAACGATGTCTCCGGCCAGGTGGGCAACCAGAAGGTGGCGATCAAGGGACGCTCGCGCACGATCACGGATCCTCCCGCGTCGGCCGCCGGGGACTACAACGTGAACCTCTCCTACCGCATCGCGGGAAATCCCGCGGCCTATCCCGTGTGCGAAACTCGCTGGCTGCACAACCCGCAGGCCCGCACCGTCCTCTTCATCATCAATGAAGGCACCAGCCCGATCCCGCGGATCCTTGCCTTCCCCGATAATCCCGAAGACGGGAAGCAAACCGGGGGAAAGAATCCATAACGCGCCGACCGTTCTGTTGCCATCCACCTCATGCACCTACCCGTTTCACCGCTTGTCTGCTCCTTCCTCCTCGCTTCCGGTGCGACCGCCCTCCATGCCCAGGAGTGG
>CBFGPU010000050.1:0-9112 GCA_965650715.1 uncultured Haloferula sp.
ACTCCACTTCCACGATCATGTTGATCTCGACGGCGACATTCAGCGGGAGTGCGGCGGCTCCGAGCGCGGTGCGCGAGTGCTTGCCCTTCTCTCCGAAGATCTCGATGAGCAGTTCGCTGGCTCCGTTCACCACCTGCGGGTGGCCGTAGAAGTCCGGTGCGGAATTGACGAAGCCGTTCAGGGTCACGATGCGGACCACCTTGTCGAGCGAGCCGATCTCCTGCTTCACCACGGCGAGGCGGTTTAGCACGATCATCCGTGCGCCTTCCTGCGCCTGCTCGATGGAGACCTCCGCGGGCACCTTGCCGATGATCTTCTTCTCGCCTTCGATCGGCAGGCCGCCGGAGAGGAAGAGGAGGTTGCCGCTGCGGACGCAATTGACATAGGCGGCGACGGGGACCGGAACTTCAGGGAGTGCGAGGCCGAGGGATTCGATGCGGGCGAGGATGCTGTCCATGCGGCGGAGCCTAGAAGCCCGAAGTTCGAAGTGAGAAGTGCCAAGTTCCAAGAAAGGCAAGAACACTGCAAGCGGTTGAACGCTACGGCTGTTCCTTGGCACTTTGCTCCGCCGCGGGCACCGGCATCGGGAAGTCATCCATCAGCAAGGCGAGGAGCTGCTTGCCCGAGCGGGTCAGGTTGGCGGTATTGCCATTGCCGTCGATCAGGCCCCGGGTCAGGTAGCGATGGCCGACCTTTGAATCCCGCACCGCCGTGACGACGGGCTCCGCGACCTCGCGCTGGCTCGGCGCGATCCCGACGGTGAGGCCGGTGGCGCTGAAGGTGATTTCCCACGAGGGCGAGGGAGCGCCGATGTCGCCTTTCACCAGCCAGCGGTGGCGGCTGGCGAAGTCCCAGGAACCCTTGCGCGGTACGGTGACCTTGAAGTAGGCAGGTTGGGCGAGGACGAAGTCCTGCAGGCGCAGGGTGGGGTTCTTCTTGTGCTCGAGGAAGAGCGAGGCGACGTCCATGCCGGCGAGGTTCATGCCGTTGAAGTTGCCGTGGAAATTCGTGCCGCCGGAGAAGGCGGTGTGCCAGCCCTCGAAGTGAGTGCTCATCAGCAGGCACATCTCAAGGTGCAGGTGGGCGCGGGTGCGGTTCAGGCCGGCACCGGTGTAGCCCATCTGGCCGATCAGGGAGCCGGTCTTGACCGGGTCGCCGGGCTTCACCTTCACGATGGAGAGGTGGGCATAGACGCTGTAAAAGGTGTCCTCTTCGAACTTGTGCTCGACCACGACGTATTTGCCGTAGTTCGAGCGGCCCGCGATGTCGCTGGCGTGGACCACGATGCCGTCGCTCACCGCGTTGACGAGATCGAGCGGGTTGCCGGCCTTGTCGCGTTTCACCGGAGCGATGTCGACGCCCTCGTGGAATTTCGTCAGGACCACGTCCTGTCCGATGCGGATCGGGGTGCGGACGAAGCCGAAGGCGCCGCCTTCCCAAGGTTTGGTGGTCACGCCCTCGAAGGTGCGGTCCACATACATGTAGAACTTCTCGGGCTCGCCGGAGAGGAGATGGTGGTTCTCCGTGGGAAGCTGGAGCTCCACGGCAGAAGCGGAAACGGGGGACAGGAGCAGGGTGGCGAGAGCGAGCGTCCGGAACATGTCGTTATTGTTTGCCTCGTGGCTTGGCTTCCCCGATGCGGGGAACCAGTTGGTCGAAAGCCGTGATCTCCGCCTCGCCGATCCCCTTCCAGATCACCAGCATGCCGTCGTCGATCTGCTTGTCGATCAGCACGGCGTCCACGACGCGGCCGTTGACCATGGCCACGACCCAGCGGTTGACGCTGGTGGAAGTGACGGCGGACCAGCGGTTCTTCGGACCCGGTTTGAGTTGGAGCACCGCGCCGTAGCCCTCGCCGTCGCGTGACGGGAAGGGGGCGAAGCCCGCGATGTCCTTGGTGATGATTTCGGGGACACGCTTGTAGACGAGCATCTTCCCGTTGGTGGCCTGCGGGAAGATCATCTTGGCGTTGTCGGATTGATCGGCCTGGAGATGGAAGGAGATGCCGGTCGCTTCTCCCTTCTTGCCGCTCGCGTGGAGCGGGAGCACCGCGCAGGCGGCGAGGAGGATGGCGGTAGCGAAGCGCGGCAGGGTCATGAGGGGCACCTTGCCGAAGCGGGGGGCGTTTGAGAATCGAAAAATCGGCCGTTAGTCCGGGGCAAGGTTCCGGATTGACGTGAGGGGCGGGTCCCGCCATGCTCCGCCCGTTCCATGACTCAGGTCTCCACCAACGGCATGCACCAAGGCTTTGCGTATCTCCGCAAAGCTTGGCTGGCGTGCCGGGACGAGATCGTGATGGGATAATTGGATTCCCGAACCCTTTTCGCCCCGTCCGCCTTCACCGGTGGCCGGGGCTTTTTTTGTGCCTGTTTTCGACGATGAACCCGAAGCCCGACGATGCCTCGCTGTGGAAGGACTTGAGATCCTTGCCGACAGAATACTGGATTTTGTTCAGCGGGACCCTGGTGAACCGCTTCGGGCACTTCGTGATCCCGTTCCTGGCGATCTACCTGGCGCAGCAGGGCCATGATGCGAAGGTGGCGAGCCTTGCGCTGGGTGCCTACGGCGCGGGGGCGCTGATCGCCGGGGCGATCGGCGGGTACCTGGCGGACCGGATCGGACGCAAACACACGATGCTGCTTGCCTGCACCGGATCGGCGATATCGATGCTGCTGCTGTCGCTGGCGCGCGGGGTACCGGAACTGGTGTGTTTCACCTTCCTCAACGGCTTGCTGTCGGCGATCTACGGGCCGGCCGCGGGGGCCTTGATCGCGGACCTGATCCCGCCGCAACTGCGGGTGCGGGCCTACTCGTGCCAGAGGTTCGCGATCAATCTCGGCTTCGCCGCGGGGATGGCGACGGCGGGTTTCATGGCGGGGCGTTCGTTCGCCGCGCTGTTCTTGGTGGATGCGGCGACGACGATGATCCTGGGCGTGCTGGTATTCTTCGGGGTGAAGCGGCGGCCGCGTGTGGCGAAGGAACACAGCGGCTGGGGAATCGCATTGAGGCACATGAAGACGAATGTGCCTTTCCAACTAGCGGTGGCGTCGTCGTTGCTGATCGGAGTGATCTTCTGGCAGATGAGCAGCAGCTACGCGCTGCAGACCACGGAGGCGGCGGGGTTGGATGAGAAGACCTACGGCCTGCTGATGGCATTGAACGGGATCATGATCGTGTTTCTGGAACTGCCGCTGACGGGTTACACCAAGCGGTTCCCGGCGGTGCTGACGATGGCCACGGGCTATGCGATCGTGGGAATCGGGATGGGGATGAACGCGATGGGCGCCTCGCTGCCGATCCTGGTGATCAGCATGGTGGTGTTCACGGTGGGCGAGATGATCGCGCTGCCGGTGAACAGCAGTTACATGGCGGGCCTGGCTCCGGATGCGATGCGGGGACGGTATCAGGGAGTGATGTCGATCTCGTGGAGCACGGCGACGATGATCGGGCCTTCGCTGGGGATCACCTTGTACCAGGCGAGTCCGACTCTTTTGTGGGCGGGCACCTTCGTGTTGGCGCTGGTGGCGGCGGGGCTGACCTTGGCGGGAGGCCGGGTGGGAAAGAGCGGGATTGCCGTCGGGGAGGTGCGGCGGGCGGAGCCGTGAGGCGGAGGGTTGTGAGCCGGCTCCATCGGAAGCAGGGATGATCACGATGAGTCGGCATTGCCGGAGCCCACGAGGTCAGCCGATCAACTTCGCGACATCCTCCTCGCCGATCACCCTGACGCCGAGCTTCTCCGCCTTGTCCCTTTTCGAGCCACCGCCTTCACCGGAGAGCAGGTAGTCGGTGTTGGCGGAGATCGAGCCGGAGACCTTCGCTCCCTTCGATTCGAGATAGCGTTTCATCGCATCCCGATCCATCGAGAGGGTGCCGGTGATCACGAAGGTTTTTCCGGCGAGAGGCATTTCCGAGAGATCGGCTTCCGCCGGTTTGGGCAGGTAGTTCTCGGATTTCGGGTTGATCCCGAGTTCGGCCATGCGCTCCAGCACATGCTTACCGCCGTCGGACTCGAAGAAGGCGAGCACGGACTCCGCCACGACTTGGCCGACATCCGCGGAAACCTTGTAGCCCGCGATGCTCCTCTTGAGCTCGGCGGCTTCGGCCTTGAGGACCGCGTGGGCGGTCTTTCTCTCCTTCTTTTCTTCCTCGTTCGCCGGCGGGTTGTCCTTGTTGGCCGGGGAAATTCGCTTGGCTTCCGCCTCCTTCGTGGCGCTTGCGTGGATCGCCCTGAGGATGGGAGAACATTCGACCGTTCCTCCAGCGATATGCGCGAGGTCCCGCAGCGACCCGTGAAGCCGCGCCAACTCCTTCGCCGCCGATTCCCCGACTTGCCGGATTCCCATGGCAAAGAGCCAGCGGTCGAGCGGCTTGTCGCGGGCCCGCTCGAGCGCCTCGATCACCTTGCCCGCGTTCTTCTCGCCGAGGCGTCGCGGTTCCTCGTCCGTGCCCAGATTCAGCGTGGTCAGGGTCCCGGCGGTCAGGGTGAAGAGATCAAGGGGAGTCCGGCACAGGCCGCGGTTCACCAGGGCTTCCGCCACGATGCCGCCGACGGCTTCGATGTCCAAAGCCTTGCGCGAGGTGAACTGCCGGATCTTCGAAACCGCCTGAGCCGGGCACTCGAAGTTCGTGCAACGCCACGCGACGAACCCTTCCTCCTTCGAAACCGGACCGCCACAGGAGGGGCATTTGCCGCCGATGTGGTCGAGCAGCGAGAAGGGTTTCGAATCCGCCGGCCGCCTCTCCGGAACAACCCTCACTACCGCCGGGATGATCTCGCCCGCCTTCTCGATCACCACCGTATCGCCGATCCGCACATCCTTGCGCTGGATCTCCTCCTCGTTGTGAAGTGTCGCGCGGGAGACCGTGGTCCCCGAAACGAAGACCGGTTCCAACTCCGCCACCGGTGTCAGTACACCGGTGCGTCCCACCTGGATGGTGATGTCCTTGAGGAGGGTTTCCTTCTGTTCCGGCAGGAACTTGTAGGCGGCGGCCCAGCGGGGTGCGCGCGAGGTGTAGCCCAGCTTGTCGCGCTCGGCGCGGTCCAGCACCTTCACCACCGCGCCGTCCGTGCCATAGCCGAGGTCGTGCCGTTCGACGTCGATCTCGCGTACCGCTTTCAGCAGTTCATCGAGCGTGTTCGCGATCCGCACCGGCTGATTGCGCGGGATTCCCATCGCGTCTAACAAATGGTGGAAGTCGGCTTCCGATTCCAGTGCCGGGCCCTCGTAGGCCCCCAGCCCGTGGGCCAGGAAGGCAAGGGGACGCTTGGCCACGAGCTTGGGATCGAGCTGCTTGAGCGCGCCCGCGCTGGCATTGCGCGGGTTCACGAAGGTCGGCAGTCCCGCCTCGTCGCGCTCCGCGTTCATCGCCGCGAATGCCTCGTTCGGCATGTAGATTTCACCGCGGACTTCGAGGAGAGGGGGGAAGTTCCCCGTCAATGACAGCGGTATGGAGCGAATCGTCCGCACGTTGTTGGTGATATCGTCTCCCGTTGTTCCGTCGCCGCGGGTGGCCGCGTAGGACAGGGCGCCGTCGCGATAGACCAGCGATACCGCCACGCCGTCGATCTTCGGCTCCACCGTCACCGCCACGGCTTCGCGGCCCAGGTTCTTTTGAAGGCGGCGGTAGAAGTCGATCAGCTCGGCTTCCGGAACCTCGGCATCCTTGAGCTCGAAGACATCGTCGATGCTGAGCATGCGGACCAGATGCCGCACTTGCTTGAAGCTGTCCAAGGGCTCGCCGCCCACGCGTTTCGTGGGTGAGTTCGGATCGTCGAATTCGGGATGCTTCTTTTCGAGGTCTTCGAGTTCGCGATAGAGCTTGTCGTATTCCGCATCGGAGATCTCCGGCGCGGCATCCGTGTAATAGAGCCGGTTGTGGTGCTCGAGATCGGAGCGGAGCTGGTGGATGCGTTCTTCGATTCCGGCCATGCAGGTGTTGAATAGATCGTCCATCAGAGCAGCGGGAAAACAAAAGGTTTTCGGGAAAGGCGGACGCTCATTCGATCTTACCCGCCCGCGAGGGAGGATAAACGATGCGGTCGGCGGAATGCGTCACGGCAGCGATCGGGAAAGGCCCGAAGTAGCGGCTGTCCAGACTGTTTCCATGGTTGTCGCCCAGAGTGAACACCGAACCCGCCGGGACCTCGAGGGGGTAGCTCAGAACTGTAAAGCGGGGATCTCTCCCCTTCGCCGGAGTCGCACGCAAGCCGCCCCGTTCGGGCAGGCGCTCGCCGTTCACCACCAGCTCGCCATCGATCAGCTCAATCCTGTCGCCCCCCAGAGCTACCGCCCGCTGAACGAAGCGGCTGCGGAGGGAGGCGTGCGCCTTGTCCGCCCGGAAGACGATCACGTCGCCCCGCTTGACCGTTCGTTCGGGCTTGAGGATGGCCGTCGCCAGGACCCGATCGCCCGCTTGGATGGTGGGAGACATCCCGCCCGTGGGCACGTGGTAGAGCTTGGCCGCTCCGGTCAAAACCAAAGCAAGAATCAGCGTTCCCACCAGGGAACAAGCTACGCAGAACAAGAAAAACAGTTTCCGCCGGGTCATTCCGATCTCCTGGGTGTGTGCCGCCGTTGTCTCAAGCCGTCATCGCCATCGCGGCGGCGGGCCGCTAATCTTCCGCGTCCTTCTTCCGCACGATTTCGTCCAGCGGCACGGGCCCCATCGCCCACTCGTCGGAGAGCACGCGCAGGATCTCGAACTGGCGGTTTTCGCTGTCGGGATGATGGCGGATCTCCAGAATCATCCGCTGCAAGGAACTGCGAATGGTATCCCCGGCGCGGACTTCGGCCCTGGTCGCGATCACGGCGTCCAAAGCTACGTGCCCGGCACTGCCGCGCGGCACGTAGCCGAACATCAGTTGCTCGCTGTCCGGAGAGGCGAGGCCGTAGCACGCCCACTGGCGGTCGTCTTTGAAGCGGCTGTTGTAGTAGACGTCGGCCGAGACATAGAAGCAGACGCGGGCGTCCACCGGCTTGCCGGAAAGGAGCTGGTCCATGCCCACGCTCAGATACCTGTCGAAGCCGTCGAAATCGACCCGCCATTGTCCCGTCTCGTCCGGCGAGAGGAGCGCCAGGCGATTGCGGGCGCCCTCGAAGGTGACCAGCACGCCTTCCAATTGCAGGCAACGGCTTCTCATGGTGTTGAGATAGCGCACGCTCTTGACCGCGCCGTCCTGCTGTTCCAGGCCAGCCAGCTTCGCGAGGATGAGGGGGGTCTGCTGGTGGCTCTTGCGGATCAGCGGCGCGAGCGCCTCCGGCGTGCGGGCTTTCAGGAGGGAGCGCACGGTGTCCTCCAAGACCTCCGGCGCTGGTGCCGGCTGTTCGGGGATCTCGGCACCGGTTGCGACGGTGGCCGGAGCAACGGCGGCGCGCGCTGCATTCTGATTCCGCTTCGCGCTCACGAAAGCCCAAGCGGCCAGACCAGCCACGACAAGCCCGCAAAGGAGCAGGAACACCGCCAGCCCGGTGGAAAGATTGATCCGCTTGTCGATCCCGTCGATGGCGGTGACTTTGCTGGTGCGGCGTCCTTGACCGGATGAGCCACCATCCCGGAATCGCGAGACGCGCCCGATCGACGGCGCATCGCCGAGTTCCCGCGACGGCTTGGCGGGGCGATGGCGGAAGGGATCCTGGGAGGAGCTCATGGGGAAAAACGGTCAGCGGGGATAAATCGTGATCCGGTAAGGATCGTAGCGGTCGTCCGGACGGAAGAGCCAGCCGGGATTGCGGTTCACCACTTCGTAGCCGGTCAGCATGAACTCCGGCAGGAACTGGTTGCTGTTCGGATCGTAGGCATCCTTGCCGGTGAAGTAGCCGTTGAGCTTGTATTCGTAGTTGTTATCGAAGCCGTAGCGCTGGCCGTCCGGCCCGTTTTCGTGGAAGCGGTCGGGCGAGCGTTTCTTGTCCTCGCGGAAGATCACCAGCTTCGCCTTGTCCCAGGATTGCTTCGGACGGCGGACATAGCCCCAGAAGCGGGTTTTCTGCACGTAGTAGCGGCGGCCGTAGAAGAAATCGCCGGACGGCTCGGAGGCGATCGCGGCCTTCCGTTCCTCGACCGCAGGTCCGCCCATGTTGCCGCCGCCCATGGTTCCCGCGCATTGGCAGAGGACCGTGGCTCCCAGAATGACAAGTCCCCGCGAAATCAGGCGCATAGGCGGCGAGGCTAAGGACGGGCACGCGGGGTCCGCAAGTGTCAATGCCCTCCCCGCAAATCCGCTTGCAAATTAGTACGCCCATGAGTACCTCCGGCGCCCCGCGGCGACCGCAGGAACCGGATCTTCCAAGGAAAACATGAAGTTGGCGAACCTCCTCACCCCCGACAGGATCATCCTCGAGATGGCCGCGGGGGAGCACTGGCCGGCGATCGTGGAACTCATCGATCATCTGGTGGCGGCGTCCTCGCTCGATCCGGCCCTGCGCGACGAGGTGCTCGCGGCGCTCAAGATCCGGGAGGAGCAGGTCAGCACCGGTGTCGGGCACGGCGTGGCCATCCCGCACGCCTTTTCCGACAAGCTGGACAAGGTGGTGGCGGTCTTCGGCCGGTCAAAGGAGGGCATCGATTTCGAGGCGCTCGACCAGCGTCCGGTGCACTTCGTCATCCTCTTCCTCGTCCCGAAACGGGACTATCACCTGCACCTCCAGACCCTCGCGGCCATCGCGAAGATGTTCACCAACGTGGA
Source organism: uncultured Haloferula sp. (assembly GCA_965650715.1). GTDB lineage: Bacteria > Verrucomicrobiota > Verrucomicrobiia > Verrucomicrobiales > Akkermansiaceae > Haloferula. The sequence goes on from CBFGPU010000050.1 coordinate 8,684, forward strand.
AATCCGGCGACGATTGGCCTCCGCCAAGGAGCATCAGGAGATCCTCGATATCTTCGCCGGCAAGTCCTCGAAGGCCGCGGCGAACGGGGCATCCTGAAGCCCGGGCCGCATTTCCTCCGCGAAGGGTGTGATCCGTTCCTTTTTCCCGCTTGGCCTCTCAAGCGACATTGCGGTGAATCCCGCACCGATTTTCCCATGACCTTCATTCAGGACTTAGAATCCCGGCTGGCCGCCGCTTTCCAAAGCGTGCTCGGTGAAAGCGTGGACGCTCCCGTGGTGGCCGCCGCGGACCTGCGCTTCGGCGACTATCAGAGCAACGCCGCGATGGCCTTGGCCAAGCAGCGGAAGACCAATCCCCGCGGCTTGGCGGAGCAGGTGATCGCGGCGCTCGATCTCGGCGATCTTGGCACGGCGGACATCGCAGGCCCG
>CBFGPU010000051.1:0-9068 GCA_965650715.1 uncultured Haloferula sp.
ATGGGGGGCGGGCCGTGGACGGAGCGGGGGTTCTTGGAAAAGAAACGGCGCGATGGTTGATGAAGCCCCTCACCCGGGCCCTCTCCCCATCCGAGGGGGAGTGGGTGGCCGAAGGCGGGGTGAGGGTGAAGATGCTCGCCGCGCCGGTGAATCCGGCGGATCTGAATTTGATCGAAGGGACCTACGGGGTGAAGCCGCCGCTACCGACGGTTCCGGGGATCGAGGGCTGCGGCGAAGTGGTCGAAAGCGCTTCTCCTGGTTTCCAGCCGGGCGACCGTGCCATCATCCTGCGCCGCGCGGGCAGTTGGGCGACCCATGTTCAAACCGAGGCGGCCCACCTCTTCAAGCTGCCCGCCGGGATCGACCCGGTCCAGGCGGCGATGCTGAAGGTGAACCCGGCGACGGCGTGGCGCTTGCTGACGGGTTTCAGCATGCCGGCGAAGGATTCCTGGATCGTCCAGAATGCGGCGAACTCAGCGGTGGGCCGCTGCGTCATCGGGCTGGCGAAGCAGCTCGGCCTGCGTACGATCAATCTCGTACGTCGCCCCGAACTTTTCGAAGAACTCCTCGCGCTAGGCGCAGACGTGGTGGCGCTGGATGAAGATGCCGCGGTCGCAGCGCACAAGGACAAGGCTCCATCGCTGGCTTTCAACTGCGTGGGCGGGGAAAGCGCGCTTCGGCTGATGAACCTGCTCGCCCCCGGCGGCATCCACATCACCTTCGGCGCGATGGCGCGGCGGCCGCTGACCGTTCCGAACGGGCTGCTGATCTTCAAGAACCTCAACCTGCGCGGGCTGTGGATCACGAAGTGGATCGAGGGCGCACCGCGGGAGGAAATCGAAGAGGTGTACGGCCGCCTCGCGGCCAGCGGCCTGAGGATGCCGGTCGATCGTCTGGTCCCTCTTGCGGACTACGCGGAGGCGATCAACGCCGTCAACGCTCCGGGACGGCACGGCAAAGTAATACTGGTACCGTAGTCAGCGCTTGCGCTTGCCCCTCGTCCCCGACCATTCCCACAGCTCCGTCAGCAGCAGGCGCTCGCAGGAAGCCACGACCGCTGCGGCGGTCGTGTAACATTTCGCCTCGACCAGTTCCGTCCGCTTCCCGGCAAGCTGGTCTGCCACGCGGCGATAGACCTTGGCGCGGCGCTTGTGCTCGAAGAGCGGGATCATCGCGAGGCACCATGCGGCGACGGCAGGCAAGGCGGTCGGGAGGAAATTGAGGACGATGCGGTTTACCCCCGCGGAGACCTGCCACTTCCACAAGCCCGCGGAGATCGCAATGGCACCGAGCACCATCGCGCCGATCGAAGCAATCTTGAACAGCGCCCCGAAGACCCGCAAGCGGCGCGCCGCCACCTCTCCCTTCTCCGTGAAGTAGCGGATCTGACCATCGAGGCGATCCGCGAGATAGCCTCCCCGCGCGGTCTTCCAATCCTGCCGCGATCCGATCAAATGCCAGGCCGCGCTCCGGAGAAATGGCGCGTCCTCGTCGAAGAGATCGGCCGCAATTGGCCGCAACGGGGGCGAAAAGGAATGCGAGGCCAGCAGCGAACGCAGCAGCTCCGCATGCACCCGGTCCTCCATCCATTCGTCGCTGATCCGGAAACGCGATCCCACCCAAGGCAACACTGCCGCTACGGTCACGATCATGAACTTGATCGCGGGCGCTGCGTTCTCCGCGAGCTTGAAGGCAACCAGAATGGCAGTTGCGATCGTGGCGAGTTGGTTGAGCGAGATCGAGCCGGCGGCAAACCAGCGCGACCTCGGCGCGCCATGTACGGCGCGGTGATCGAGCGTGGTGAAGAGCTCCTGCACGCTGGAGGCGGTGGGCAGCGCGGTGATCTCCGCATCGCTCCACGGAAACGGGCGCGTACTTTCCAACGGTCCTAGCTGCCCCGTGGCCGCCTCGATGATCCTCAGCGGCACCCGGCGTTCCCGGGCCTCCGCGACGGTCTCCGCGGTGCCGCCGATGCCGCGCGCCGGCTGGCCATCCCAGAAGAAGAGCATCGCATCCGCCACATCCAGGATCTCGCGAGCCGCCAGATGGTAAGCCTCCGGCGCAACCTCGTTGCCCGGTGCCACCTCCGTATTCGAGGCTGCGGCCATAAGTCCCTCCGCACGCGTCCACTCCGCATCATCATCGAAGTCGAGCCGGAACCGGTCCTTCGGAAAGGGCAGGACGACGCTATAGGCGAGCCCGAGATCGCGGCAGCACTCCAGGAAGAGCAGGTCGGCACCCGCCGCGGCACTTGCCCTGCCGACCACTACGCCCTCGGCATTCTCACGGAATCCGCGCAAGCCCGCGAGGATCGCGGCCTTGGTGGCGGCGGCATCGGCGATGGCCCGATGGCCCGCGAAGCCGATGACCCAGACGCGGCGAACCTTCCCTTCAGTCATGATCGAAGTGTTCGAGCTTCACCGCCTGCTCCGCATAGGTCGCGCCCATCTCGCCGAGGAAATCCATCAGCTCGATGTTGTCGAGGGTGAAGCCCTTCCTGCTGACCTCGAGGGCGGCTTTCATTTCCGCCTCCCCGATCGACCGGTCATAGCGCGCGTAGAGGAAGGATCCCCGGGGATTCACGCGGACCAGGTCGCCGATCTCGCTATCGAGCGGATCACCGTAGCGGCACTCGCCCTGCTGGCGGCAGATCAGGTCCTGCATCCACTGGGCCGACCCGATCAACGCGGCGGGCAGGGACTTCGCCTGGCCTAACAGGTGCTCCACCAGCTTGCCGCCGCGTCCCGTCTTCACCCTTCCCGTGCCCACCGAGACCAGGCTCATTCGCTCTCTTCCATCGGGCCATGCCAGCCGGTACTCCGGCAGGGTCGCCATCGTGTAGAGCAGGTAGGCCGGGTTGTTGAACGGTGTCACGCCACCGTCCTCGAAGGCGAAGACTTGCTTTTTGGTGCTGCCATCCACTTGATCGGTGATCTCGATTACCTCCGGCGGGAAGAAGGTCGGGGCCGCCGTGCTCGCGCGCACGATCTGCCACAGCGGCAGGTCGAGGTTGCAGCCGGGCTTTGTCCGGTCGTTGTACACCGCGCGCGGGTTGTTCGACATCGGCCAGGGCGAACCGGTCGAGGCATTGCGGGTCACCACCAGGAGCAGGGTCCGCAGCTTCCCGGTGCCGAGGGTCGCGGGCGAACCGTCGTCCTCGATGAAAAAGTTCCTCAGGAAGTCGGAAATCGGTTCGCCGGCGAAGCGGTTCTTGAAGATCGCACCGAGCCCGGCCCGCGTGAACATCACCTTCGAGTTCTCGCGGTAGAGCCGGATCACCTCGGAGACCGGCATGCCCCAGGACAGGAAGGTCGCGATGATTGCGCCGGTGCTCGTTCCGCCCATGTAGTGGAAATGATCCGCCAGCACCAGGTCGGGCTTGCCGCTTTTCTTGCGCAGCAGCGTCTCGATTTTCTTCGCGATTTCCAGCGAGAAGAGACCGCGGATGCCCCCGCCATCGAAGGCGAGCAAGCGGGCGCGGCCGGGAGGAGGAGCCGTGAGATTCATGGCGGAAAGGTCCCTAACGGTTCCGCGCCGCCACCGCCAGCAGCGATTGCTTCAGCTCCTCCGGCCAATCGATTCCCTTCAGGGCTTCCTCCGCGCCCCACTCCGCGCTCAGGGTGAGCAGCTCGGCAAATGCCTCGTCCGCTCGCTCGGTACGGCTGGTCTGCTCGGCCGCGCAGACCAGCATCGCGAGCGCGGTCTGCTTCTGCTCGTCCGGGAAAGGGATCGGGAAGCCGTGCTCCAGCATCACCCCCGCGTCCTCGGGACGCCCGTTGGTCAGCAGCAACCACGCCGCATCGAGTGCGAACAGGGCGTCGGCGGGGAATCGGTTCTTCCCGCGCGTCAGCAGTTCGATCGCCGCCGCGGGCTGCATGTCCTCCATCACGCACCGGGCGGCTTCCAGATAGTCGGACGAAATCGCGGCCTTCTCCTCCGTTTCGAAAAGCTGGACCCAGCGCGCATACGCCCCGGTGAAATCCCCGGCGGCGATGAAGTTCCTCGCCTCGATCCGCAGACATTCGGCATTCGGTGCCCCGGCCAAGCGAGCGCGCTCGACCATTGCGATCACCTCCGCGTCGGACGCCGCGTCATAGGCAAGCTGGAGGCCGCAGGCGACCATCGCGTCGCGGACCCGCTTGATCCCGAAAGTCGCGGTGGTCTCCGGCTCGAGCAGCCGGGTAGCGAGCGCGCGGAGGTCTTCCACCGTCGCTTCAGGCGCGACCTTCAGAAGATTCAGATCGCTCGAAAGATGGTCGGTGAAGGCGTTGGTTTCTTGCCACGTCAAGGCCTCCTCCCAGCCGCCCCAGTCACCCGCCGCCATGATTTTCTGGAATGCCGGGACCTCATCCGGCCACAGCGCGAAGACCTCCGCCTTCTTGCCCCGGGCCCACAACGCGCGCGCCGTGGCATACTCGCGCAGGAGCACCGGCAAATCCCCGGCCAGTTCGAGCACGGCGGCGATCGCCTCCGGATCGTTCGCTTTGAGCGCCGCCTTCAATCCCGCCACGGAGGCCGGGCCACGGCCACCGGTGGCCGTCATCACGCGCTTGATCCGCTCGTCGAGCTTGCCCCCGGAGGCCTCCAGCCAGGCCTTCCAGAGCCACGGCGATTGCAGGGTATCGAGCGCCTTGTCCACGCTCGCGGCACAAACCTCGTTCAATCGCGACGCGATCAGGAAATGCGCTTGGTCCAAGTCCAGCACCGCATCGTCGGGAACCCTTCCTGCCAGGAACTTTCCCGCCTCCTCGAGCTTGCCGCGCAACGCGAGCGCTTCGGCATGAGCGATCGCATTCACGACCGACTTGTCTTTCTCGAAGCCGGCAAGCGTGACCGCCACCCGCGTATCCAGCTTCTCCACCGCCGCCGCGCGCTCCGGAAGCTCGTCGATCGCCACGCGCCGCCAGTCCCGCATGTCGCCTTCGCCGAGCGCGGTTCGCATCGCCTTCAAGGCATCCGGATCGAGCTTCTCCACCGCCTTCAAATCAAGGCCCGGAAACTCATCCGGCTCGCTGTCCTCCACCAGTTGCTTGCCCAGACGCTCCGGATCGGTGCGCAGCGCCAGCCACGCCGCCTGCTTGAGTTCGCGCGTCGCCTCCGGATCTCCCGCCAGCCGGTGATACGTGGAGATGTTGTCGTCGTGCGGCAGCGGATTCGAACTGTCGAATTCCTCTTCCTCCACCGGTACATCCCCGCGCTGGGACGCATGGAGCAGCCCGTCGGAGTGCCCGACCAAGCCCCGGATGTAGCTGCGGAACCACGGATGTTCCGTGCCCAATTCCGCCGCCCGGCGCGCGATGGCCGGTCCGTCTTCGCCACCGACCGCGAGCCGCTCCCAAACCGGCACCCATACCTCGGGAGTCGATCGCCGCGGTGCGATGGCCATGATCCGGTCGAGCAAGGCATCGGAGCCAGGGAGCATCGATCCGATCACCGCCCGGTCGATTTTTACGGCCCGGTCGCGACGGTGCTCCGCGGAATAACTCGCCAGCGATCTCGAATCCCCGGCGAACCCTGTCCCGGAAAGACAGGCCGAGAAATCCCGCAAGGTCGCAAGCTGCGCCTGCTCGATTCCGCCCGTTCTCGCCAGGCGGATCGTGGCACCTTTCGCGATTTCGAGACCGATCACTCCGTCCTTCTCGCCGAAGGCCATGCCCTCCCGCGAGGTTGGCACGCGCAAGCCCGACACAAGGGCCCGGGTGTTGCGCAGAGACCACAGGTCGAGGCGTCCGTGGCTGCGATACGCAAGCCAACCGCGCTGCGGATCTTCCGCCCAGGCATCCACACCGCCTTCCCCGCTGCTTGACGTGTCGGTCACTCCCACCGCCAGCGTCGCGACCTGGGAGAAGTCTTTCTCATCGAAGAGATGGACTTCCTTTGCCGTCGCCACCGCGAGCCATCCTCGTGAAGCGATGTGATAAAGCGAGACAACATCCACCACCGGCAGCGAGGCGATGCGTCGGAAGCCGTCATGTTCCGCATCCGCCACGATCACCTCGGTCGAAGCCATGGCCGCCACCCGATGACTTTCACCGAGGAAAATCAGCCCGCGGATCTCATCCACCGGTTCCAGATCGCTGGTCAACGCCCCGGTCGCGATGTCGCACACCACCATGCCGGCGGAAGAATAACCCGCTGATCCCGCGCTGTAGCCGCCCATCACTACGAAGGCCCCGTCCGCGGGCCGCGCCGCGTACATCGGATACATCCAGTTAGGGTGCGGTTGGAGCGACACGATCTTGCCGTCCTTCCCGCGCAAGCGCCAATCATGGCCGCGATGCTGGAGGTCGGAATCCTTTCCACCCTCGATGGTCCGCCATCCGTTCTCCGTCTCTTCGCCATCTGGCTCCGGTTCCGTCGCTCGCGAGATCGGCGGCAAGCCGTGTCCGATCCTCGGCAAGACCTCGTGGATACTCAGAAGCCCGGATGCCGTACCCACTGCCACCCGGCTCCCCGAGAAAGCCGCGCACTCGATCTGCGACTCCGCACGGATCGGCGCGCGCGGTGCGTGATCGGCACCCGTGATGTCCGCCACTTCGAGACGCGAGCCGATCACCTTCAAAGGCAGCGAGGCGTCGCCCGCATCCTTCGCCATAGGCTCCCAGAAGGGATCCTCCCACCGGGCCCAAGGAAAGCGCTCCGTGATCGCCGCGGTGCTGGTCCAGCCATCGTCCGCCTCGACTCCCACGCTATCGACCGAAAGCAGGTTCTCTTCCGGTTTCGCCATTACCGAATAGGTCTGGAACGCTTCCGGATCGCCGTCCCCGTGGTCCGTCGTCGTGAGAATCCGGGCACCGTCGGGGCTGAAGACCGCGAAGCCGAAGGAACCCGTGGAGGTCCTACCCCTCAGCACCGGTGCCGCCGGGTTCACCGGATATTCCACGGCCGAGCCATCGGCAAAGGCCACGCGCAGACGCCCGCGATTCAGATGCGCCGCGAGCGGTGCGGCCGAATCGGCTGGCAAGGGCTCGGTCTCGCGCAGCGTCTTGCCGCTGGTCGCATCGATGATCCGCCAGAGATACGGTGAAGCCGCGGGTCCGTCTTCTTCGATCTTGGCAGGGTAGGCGAAGAGCAGTCCGTCCGGCGACCACACGAAGCACGTCGCCGGAATCTTGTGCGCCCGGGAGATCGGCAGGCGCGCGATCATCTTCATGCTCTCCGCATCGCAGAGATCGGCATCGCCCTTGAACTTGTAGTCCCGTTGCAACACTAGGCGCCTCTGCCCCGGTGCCACCGAAAGCGTGAGCGTGATCTCGCCCCGGCGCGGTGCCAGCATCGCTCCGATGGAGGCTTTCTGAAGGTCCCACCGCAGCGTCGTGTTGAAACCCTCGCCGCTCGAACTCGAATCCGTCGCCGCGAAAAGCGTGTCGCGGTCGTCGCCGAAGGAAAGCATGCGGATTGCCTGTGGATGCCGCAGTTCCAGTTCCGGGAAATTCCACGCCGTGTGCCGCAGCGTCTCTAACAAAAGCGCCTGCGCATCCAGATTCGCCGGGTCGCCCTCCAGCGCCGCGAGCAGGTAGGGCAGAGACTCGTCCGGCGAACCCGCCGCAACCCGCGCCGCACCGGCATCGAAGTCCGCCGCCGCCAGTGAACGGCGCGTCTCCGCCGCGGCCTCGTTCGCCTTTCCTTCCGCCACCTCCGCTTCGCGCTGCTTCTGCCGCGCGATCATGCCGAGCGCCCCGGCTCCGATCGCCAGGCCCGCGAAGACCACCGTTGCCCCTTGGAAGAGCCGCAACTTCCGCCGCGCCCGGATGCGGGACAGCCCCACCAGTTCCGCCTCATCTTCGCTCAGCCGGAAGACGCCGCTGGAAGCCACCCGCTCCGCCTCGGCCAAGCGGCCTTCTGTTAGATAGAAGCGGGTGGACTTGCGGCCGTCGCTCCAGAGCCGCGTCGCATCCTCCAGCCGCCGCCGCGCCAACAGGAGATCACGGTGATCCTCGATCCACTGCTTGAGCACCGGCCAGTGCGTGATCAGCGCCTCGTGCGCCAAGGTCACCACCGCCACGTCGTTCTCCTCGCCAGTGACCAGCAGCTTCGCTCCGACGAACGCTTTGATGAAGCCCGGGGCTCCCGCGTGCGCATCTTCAAGCAGATCACGTCTTGCCCTCCGCCTCGTCGCGGGACCCTCGTTGCTGGTGTCCATCGTCACCAGTTCGCCGAAGATCCGCTGGGCCGCTTCCTGCCGGGTCTCGGAAGGCAGGGCATCGTAAGTCTCCTGAGCCCTTCGCGCGATCGCTCCGGCAAGCCCGCCCAGTTCTTCATAGGCGGTCCAGGTCAGGACATTCTCCCGCCTCCTCTGATAAAGTTCCTCAAGCGTGAATTCCAGCAGCGGCAGCGCGTCGTGGGCATCCGCGGCGTCCTGATAGATCTGCTCGGAAAGATCGCGACCGGATTGCGGATGCCGCTCGAATTGCAGCCCCGCCGATAGCGCGGGGTATCGGATGATCTGGTGCAGCTCCGGCAGCTCCGGAGGACTCAGAATGTAGCCTCCGCCATGGCGCACCAGTTGGAAGAGATCCTTGTACTCCGGCACGCGCGGGAAGAACTCGCTGCGCATCGTCGCCACCACCCAGATGCGCCGCGACATCGCGAGCGCCGCCAGCACGTGGAACCATTCGTCCCGCATCTCCTGCGTGACATCCTTCGCCGTGAAGATCTCCTCCAGTTGATCGACCAGGATGAGCAACTGCGCTGGCTTGCCCGCGCTCACGCGGTCGAGCGCCGCGATGATGGCCGCGATCGCGAAGGGAAGTTGTTCCGGATCGCCCAGCGTCCGCATCAGTCGCGCGCTGTCCCACACCGGCTCCGCCCGCTTGATCGGCTTGGCCGTCTTCCTGGCCCGCTTGCCTTTTGCCGCGGGCGGTGCGGTTGCTTGCGAGGAGGTATCGCGGAGTTTCGAAAGATCCGGCAGCGCGTCGGCCAAAGCCCGCGCGAGCGTTTCGAGCGGCGGCGAATCGCCTTCCACCGGTCGCAAGCCGCAACCGCACCAGGTCCCCGCGTCCGGCAAATACCCTTCCGCCATCAGCCGCGGCGCGTTGTCCGCCACGTCGGTGAACCGCGAGCCCAGG